>CAZXTW010000688.1:1180-4003 GCA_964643525.1 uncultured Roseivirgaceae bacterium | reverse complement strand
CCAGCCAGCACACCCAATTGCTAAAACGGCAGCCGGGGCTGGCTGGCCGCGCCGCCCGCCTGCTTATGCTGCTAAGCAGGCAGTTAACCCAGGCAGGCTACCACCAAACCACCACCTGGGTGGCACAGGCCACCACAGCAGTACTGGCCAGCCTGCTGGCCAACCCACGCCTTGGTGAAAGCCACTTGCTTGACCTCATTGCGCAGCACCTTGAAAGCCAACAGCTGCCAGCTGCAATGAAAGAGCAGCTAACGGGCACCGCACCAGATACCCCGCAGCTACAGGCATTGCAACAACGCCTCATAGGCCCCTTATGGGAGCAAACCCCAAAGCAGGAGCCCCTCTCAATACCCTTTTACACCAATGAACAGGGCACCGAGTACTATGTGGCCAACGCCGGGCTGATACTGCTGCACCCCTACCTGCCCCACCTGTTTGGGCAGCTGGGCTACCTCAATGCCACCGGCCAGCAGTTTGCCAGCGAGGCCCAGGCTGCACAGGGGGCCCTGCTGCTGCAATACCTCTACAACCTGCAAACTGAGCAGGACGAAGAGGCCATGGTACTGAACAAACTATTGTGCGGCCTCACACCTGAAACACCCGTGCCACTGGCCTACACGCCTACTGCCGATGAGCGCGATATGTGCGAGCAGATGGTACAGGCCATTGTGGCCCATTGGGAGGTAGTTAGCGCACACGACGTGGCCGGCTTTCGCGATACCTGGCTGTGGCGCAGCGGCAAGCTGATGCAGAAAAAAGATAAGGCAGAGCTAACGGTAGACAGCCGCCCCTACGACCTGCTGCTTGACAGCCTGCCCTATACCCTCTCGCCTGCCATACTGCCCTGGGCCGATAACCACATACATGTAAACTGGAGATGAGCACCCCCAACAAACATATGGCCGCTTTACAGCACGAGCTTAACTGGTTTGCACGTGTGCTTGACCTGCAGTTTCGGAACTACTTTAGCCAGGGGGCTACCGAGGCAGACAGCCCTGTGCCTGAAGCCTTACCCAATGCGGCAGATCTGCCCCTGCCCATACACAACCCTGAAGGCTCAAACTACGGGGCCCTGCTGCATACACACAACATGGGCAGGGCAGAGCGGGTGGCCATTATGCTGGCCCTGGTGCCCCACCTGCAGCCCCAGCTGCTTGATGTGTTTTTTACCAAAAACGCTCACTTTGACCGCCGCTTTACTGAGTTTGGGGGTTACCAGGGCAAAACACACGGTGGCTTTTTACCCACGGGTGAAACACTGGCCTTTTTACTGGCCAACACCACCCTGGCCCCGCGCACAGATGTAGTGCAGCTGCTTAGCCACGACCACCCGCTCATACACCACCGCATTGTTGAGCTGGGCGGGGTAGATGCTGGCGAGCCACGCCTGAGCGGCCCACTAACCATAAGCCACGCATACCTGGTGCACCTCACTACGGGCCAGCAAATTGCCCCTGAAGATGATGCCCTCTTCCCGGCGGTGCGCATTACCACTGAGCTGGAGTGGGCCGACCTGGTGCTTGAAGACTTTGTGCGTGAAGAAATTGACCACCTGCACCTGTGGCTGCAAAAGGGCAATTACCTGCTGCACGACCTGGGCCTGAAAAAGCACCTCAAGCCCGGCTACCGCTCGTTGTTTTACGGCCCACCCGGCACAGGCAAAACGCTAACAGCCTGCCTGCTGGGCAAAAGTACCGGCCGTGAGGTATACCGCATTGACCTGAGCATGGTGGTAAGCAAATACATCGGTGAAACAGAAAAAAACCTGAAGCGCGTGTTTGACTATGCCGAACAGCGCGAGTGGATTCTGTTTTTTGACGAGGCCGACGCACTGTTTGGCAAACGCACACAAACTAAAAGCAGCAACGACCGCTACGCCAACCAGGAAGTAGCCTACCTGCTGCAACGCATTGAGGATTTTCCGGGGGTTGTTATACTGGCCAGCAACCTCCGCAGCAATATGGATGAAGCGTTTACGCGCCGCTTTCAAAGCATGGTGTACTTCCCTATGCCGGGTGCAGAAAACCGGTACAAAATCTGGCAGGGCATATTTTCGGGGGTAATGCAACCCGCCGAAGGTTTAGACCTACACCAGCTGGCCCGGCAGCATGAGCTTGCCGGGGGCGCGGCCATAAACGTGTTTCGCTACGGTGCCTTGCGGGCGGCTGCCCGCAATGAAACGGTTATTACACATGATGACCTGCTCACGGGCATAGCCCGGGAATTTCAGAAAGACGGGAAAACCATCAACACCCGATAATTATCATTTTATGTAAATAAGGTAAAAAATGGACACAACGTACTATGAAGAGCTAAGCGCCGCCCTGAAGGCCGCCGCTGAGCTACTTGAACAGGAAGAGGTGACCCAGACCAATGCCAGTCAGGGTGCACAAACCTCGTTGTACTATGCACACGGGGCCACTGACAAGGCAGAGACTACACTGGACAACCAGAACACCCAGGCTCAAGACACACAGGTTGAGTACCACGCCGTGGTGCGCAGCAAGCAAAACAGCGACAACCTGCTCACAGCCTCTAAACAGGCTGTAACAGATGCCGGCAATGCCAACAAAAAAATAAGCAAAGCCGCCGTTAAATTTCAAGATGCTGCCAACGCACTGGCACAGCTTAGTGGCAACACCGCTGCCATTATGGCCGTGGCTACTGCTACTGACAATGGCAGCAACATGTATGAGCAAATTAAAGGCATGGCCCTGGCCACGCAGCAGGCCGCCAATGCGGCGGAGCAGGCCAGCCTCATTTCGCTTTCAACCACCATTGAGGCCGCGCAAAGTATTGCCAGCAATGTAGAAAGCAAAGCCA
>CAZXTW010000688.1:0-1157 GCA_964643525.1 uncultured Roseivirgaceae bacterium | reverse complement strand
TAACACTGACCTCACTACCCTCCAAACCGCCCTGAACGGGCAGCTTACTACAGAGCAGGGCAAGGTAACCACCTCAGTACAAGACGTAACCGCCGCGTTAAATACTGAAAACACTGATGCCGGCCTGTACGAAACCGCCATGCGCGAGCTCAACGCTGTCACTGCCTCACAGGTATTCATTAATGAGGTCACTAATTATGACCTGCGCTGGAGCGACCCCGGCCTGCCTGCCGCTGAGGGTGAAGAACTACCCCAAACCGTAACGCTGCCCAATATGGGCCGCACCATGAAGGTACAGTTCAATGCTTACCCCAGCCAGTGCAAGCTACAGGCCTACCGCATTATGTTTTTGCTTGAGCAGGATGTGAAAAACTTCAATTGGGAGTCGGCCGCTACCCTGCCTGAAGGGTACTACAAAGAGATTTCGCATGACGAAATGATCAAAAGTGCCCCAACCAAAGAGCAATTACAGCAGGCCAAAACCAACGGCAAAGAGCCCCCAAAAACTGTGTACTACGAGAGCTATACCCGTACCTACCTGACGCAGGAAGGGGTAGCCGATATCAACAACAACTTTGAGGGGCAGGCTTCGCCAACAGCAGTCATTGACGCCCTGGCCAGGCACATAGAGCTAAACGACAGGCTCAAGACCGCAGAAATAGTTGAATACGTAAAGTTACAAGTCGAGAAAGACTTCGAAACGTACTTTACTAATTTAAAGAAGCCAGCAGATTGGGAATCACTGAGCCCGGAGCAGCAAGCAGCCTACAAAAAAGAACAGCAGGAAGCGTGGGATAAAGAGCATGGTAAACAGGCTGCACTTGATGCCTATGAGGCCTATCTGACAAGGGAAATGAACCAATTCGTCAAAACTAAAATTGACGATGACTTTGAGGCCTACTATGATGCCAAGCCTAAACCCAGAGACTGGGACAGCTGGAACGACGGGCAAAAGGCCGCCTATAAAAAAACCCAACGCGATGAGTGGGATGTAGTAAACCTGGAAGCCAAAACAATTACCTACCAGTCTGACTGGATGCACGCCCAGGTAAGAACAGACTTTAGCACCGAAATGAGTGAAGAGGTACAAAGCTACCGCCCCAATGATTTTGACAGCTGGGATGCCTCAAAGCAAGATGATTGGACTACAAGGCAGG
>CAZXTW010000687.1:0-4009 GCA_964643525.1 uncultured Roseivirgaceae bacterium | reverse complement strand
CTCAAAGATATCTCTCCTTCGAATAATTACATACCTCTAAACTAAGGTGTACCAACGGCGATGAGGCTACTGTACCAACGGCGATGAGGCTACTGTACCAACGGCAATGAGGCTACTGTACATACGACGATGAGGCTACTGTACATACGACGATGAGGCTACTGTACATACGACGATGAGACGGAATAATACAATACACAGCATGTAAAGTACAATCAGATTGAAAGCCGGGTACATGGAACATATGAATGGCTATTGGCTGAATGTACGGGTTTGAATTAATGGTAGGGCTGGAATTGGCAATTGAGTGGAGATAGGCTAAATTGCCGCGAAATTTTGGATTGACGCTGAACTTTTACAGACCCCATGAAACGAAGACTGCAACGCATAACAGATAAAACGGTGGTAGCCCTTACCAGGTATGTGATTGAGAAGATCAGACACCGCTATGAAAATGTAAATGATGTGCTGTGGCGCCGGGCTATTGAAAGTTCAGCCGATTTTATTGAAGAGCACCTGAACGATGCCCTGGTGTTCAGGCGCCTGCCCCCTTTTTGGGACCTGGCCCTGAGCCGTGCTACCCACGATGGGCTGTTTTTAGAGTTTGGTGTGTTTAGAGGTAAATCAATTAACTTTTCTGGCCGCCGCATTCAAAGCAAGGGCACCAGAATTTATGGCTTTGATTCATTTGAAGGACTGGCAGAAGACTGGCGAGGCACTGAATTGAAAAAGGGTGCTTTTGACGTGGGCGGTAAGCTGCCCAAGGTGCCTGATAATGTGACATTGGTTAAGGGCTGGTTTGACCAAACCCTGCCCAAGTTTTTAGAAGAACACCCAGGCAAGAAGGTATCTTACCTGCACTTAGATGCTGATACGTACGAAAGTACTGCCCTGGTGCTTGACTTACTGGGCAACCGCGTACAAACGGGTACTGTTATTGTGTTTGATGAATACCAGGGCTACCCCAACTGGAAAAACGGTGAGTTTTTAGCCTGGAAGGAGTTTTATGAAAAGCACAACCTTACTTTTAAGTATTTAGGGTTCTGTAGCCAGCAGGCAGCACTAATCGTTACCTAAGTAATCGTTTTCATTAAAGAAATATCCAAAGCCCCGTTTGAATAGAAGCGGGGCTTTTATTTTTTACACCTCAGTAACGTACCTATTTCTTCTTTTCCTGAACACGCCTTAAATGAACAATAATAAAGGTTGCTACGCCCCTAAAGCATCAATTGTATAGGGCGGCACATCTTTTTGGGCCTATTTGCCAATAAACAAGCTGAGCAACGTAGCAATAAGGCGCTGATTAACAACGAATAATACTATAATTAGCAGGTTATTCAACGGGTAACATGTGTTAGAGAAAACTGAAAGGAGATGGTATTAAAATGGTAAAAAAACAAAAAGCTGCGAGTATTTCACAGCTTTTTGACCAAATACATAAAATTATGCCTTCAAAGTATGCTTAACACAAATATAATAAGGTATATGCATTATGCAAACGTTTCCTATATATTTTTAAAACGAGTACCGGGCACCAACCTGTACGCGCCACACACTGCCAAAGCGGCTTACACCATCTGGCGAGTAGTTCTCGTCAAAACTTACAACAGGTAAGCTTGTAGCCGGGTCAACCCCGTTTACTGTTAGTATATCACCATTGCTGAAAAACACATTGCCCCAATCCTGATTCAGGAAGTTACCAAAGTTAAACCAGTCAACCGTAAACTGTAATGTGTGTTTGGTGCCGCCGCTCATGAGCGTAAAGTCTTGCAGCAGGCGCAGGTCAAAGGTATGCCTGAAGGGTAATGCTTTGGCATTACGCTCAGCAAACTGACCTCTGTTCTCGCGTAAGTAATCGTCAGACTCAATAAAGGCGTTGAAAGCCTCCCACTGCGCGGCCTGCTCTTCGGCATTGCCGCTAAATACAATTTGCTCTTGATTGGCCGGTATAAATATCAGATCGTTTTGCGTACGGGTATCAATGGCATCAAAGTTGGCATCGCCATCATAGAAGTAGCTGTACCGGCGGCCTGCCTGCCCATTGTAAAACACACTCAATGTGGTGGCGCCCCAATCGGACCAGGGCAAGGTGTATGACACCGCACCCACCACACGGTGGGGCACATGGAAGTTTGAAAAGGCCAGCTCAGGGTCGTTGGCACTTTGAGATATAGGGGTGCCTGCCCAGTTGCCACCAGCAATGCTGTTGGTACCACTTTTAATATCTCTAGACTGCTGCAAGGTGTAGCCTAAGCTGGCAAAGAAGTTTTTCATATACTTCTTCAACTCAACTGTAAACGACCACTGGTAGCCTTCAGAGGTATTTTCAAGTACGTATATATTGGTAAAGTTGCGGCTATCAACCCGGGTAGGGTTATTAGGTTCAGAACCCCACAGGTTGCGGCCGTTGGCGTTTTGCCCTTCGGGGCCCCTCAGGTTAATGTCACGCACATACATGTCGTTCAGGGTTTTGCTGTACATGGCCTCAAACGTACCCTGTATGCCAAAAGGCAGCTGCTGGTCTACCGCAGCATTGGCACGCAATACCTGGGGTAACCTTAGGTTGGGGTTGGTAATGTTAATTTCAACCGTACGGTCAATCAGGTTGGGGTCTGGCGTGTATTGCACGTCTCTGGTAACCGCAATGCGCTCTTCAAGGCTCAGGCCGTTTAGAATGGTGCTTACTTCAGCATTGCCAAAGCGGGCGGCAGCAAACTCAACCCCGTTTTGGGTATACTGGTTAGAGAGCCATACAAAGGGCGGGCGACCAGAGAAGACTCCTACCCCACCGCGAATCTGGGTTTTGTCTTGCCCGTTCACGTTCAGGTTAAACCCTACCCTTGGCGACCATAAGATGTTTGCCGAAGGGGTGAGGTCATTGCGCAGGTTAAATGAGTTTTCAAAGGCGGTGTTGCGGGGCACATCGTCAAGAATGAGGGGCAGGTCTGCACGTAAACCTACAGTAAGGCGCAGGTTGTCATTAACCTGAATCTCATCCTGTGCATACAGGCCAAACTGTACAGCACCCCACTCGGCAGACTCCCTGAAATCGCCCGTTAAAGAGTAGTTTTTTCTTAAGGCTGAAGGGTTGGCGTTGGCCAGGTCTGTCAGGTTGTTAAAGGTCCACTCGCCAAAGCCACTTTCAATAAACAGGTTATCAAAAAAGTACAGCTCGTTACGCGTACCAATGGTTATGGTGTGCTTGCCCTTAAACAGGGTAAAGTTGTTGGTAATTTCAATCAGGTCCTGGTTCAGGCTATTCAGCGCGCTAAAACGGCCGGCACCTACCAGCAGGTCTTGCCCGGCACCACTAATTACAAACTGGGGGAATTCCTCGCCACGTACCTGTTTACGCTCATCGCGTATGATGGTAAAGCCCAGGCGGAATTCATTGCTCATGCTGTTGTTAAAGGTACTGTTCAACTCTACCACCAACCCGTTGTTGATGTTCTCAATCTCGTATTGAGAGTTATTTAATGAGTAGTTGGTATTGTTACGGAACAGGTCATTGGTAAATGAGCGGTTGTAGTTGTTGCGCACTACCAGCTTGTGCTTGTCACTAATGTTCCAGTCAATACGGGCAAACAGTTTATTGGCTTCCTGGTTATCGGTAATGATCTCAAATGGGTCGCCAGGGTCGTGGCCATACACATCCTGCAAAATTTGCAGGGCCAGGGCCAGCGAGTCCTGGTCAAACTGAAGTTCAGCGCTGTAAGGGCTATCTTCTCTGTTAATTTCACCATTGACAAAAAAGAACAGCTTGTCTTTAATGATTGGGCCACCCAGCCTGAAGCCTACCTGTAGTTCCTGAAACTGGTCAAGGTCTTCACGCTCGGGGTTAAACTCAGTAGAGATGCTTTGCCCCGCCAGGCTTTCAGTCTGGTAAAAGGTGTAGGCTGAACCTTCAAACTTGTTGGTACCGTTACGGGTAACGGCGTTTACACCACCACCGGTAAAGCCACTCTGGCGCACATCAAACGGGGCAATGAGTACCTGCAGCTCAGCAATG
>CAZXTW010000686.1:0-4009 GCA_964643525.1 uncultured Roseivirgaceae bacterium | reverse complement strand
GGCAAGTTGCCTTTTGTTTTTATGCAAGTTGCCTATTTGCAAAGGCAAGTTGCCTTAGTGCTGAAATCAAGTTGCCTATTTTTAAAAGGCAAGTTGCCTTGATACAATGGCAACTTGCATTTGGCAGTACCTTAAGGGAGAAACACCCTAGCCCCTGCTTTACGACAGATCAGTGAACTGCCAGCCTCAGGGCCAGGCGGCAATAGGTATGCGGCACGGGGAGGGGCTAATCAAACGCAAGTTGTATTCTGTTTAAATGCAAGTTGCGTTTTTAAATACGCAAGTTGCACTTTTACAAACGCAAGTTGCATTTGGTTTAAATACAAGTTGCGTTTATTCAATATTCAAGTTGCATTTTTTTAAACGCAAGTTGCGTTTGTTTTGGCTTTCAGGGAGGCGTGCACTGGGCCTGCCTGAGGCACTGCATAGCATACCCCGCGTTTATATATTACGCAGCCTGTAACCCAAGTTATAAACCAGGTGCATTTGGTGGGGTACATTTCTTAATTGATTAATGATGTATCTTGCAAGTATGGCAAAGCTACCCATAGGTATACAGGATTTTAAGAAGCTACGTGAAGATGGCTACCTGTATGTTGATAAGACCCAGCAGATTTTTGAGATGGTAGAGGCCGGATCGTACCACTTTCTTTCACGGCCGCGCCGCTTTGGTAAAAGTTTGTTGGTGACTACACTTTCTGAATTGTTTAAGGGTAACCGGGCTTTGTTTGAAGGGTTGTGGATTGAAAACCATTGGAACTGGGGCCAACGGCACCCGGTGATTTACCTGTTTTTTAATGACGCCACCTACAAAAGTATTGGGCTGGCCAGGTATATTGCTCAAGAACTGCACAAGCATGCCACTTTTTATGGGCTGGAACTGCAACAGGATGCAGATTATGCAGCACTTTTGCGGCAGCTGATTGAGCAACTGAGTGCCAGGTATGGCCGTGTGGTGTTTCTGGTTGATGAGTATGATAAGCCAATTATTGACTACCTGGATGATGTGCCCACCGCCAAGGCCAACCAAGAGGTAATGAAGAATTTTTACTCAGTACTGAAACCCCTGGATGGCCACCTGCGCTTTGTGTTTATTACCGGCGTAAGCAAGTTTAGCCGGGTAAGCATTTTTTCAGAAATGAATAACCTGCTTGATTTAACGCTACACCCCAGGTTTGGAGCCCTGCTTGGCTACACACAACATGAATTAGAAACCAGCTTTACTGCCCTGATTGGTGAGGTGGCACCTGCACACGGGGGCAAAGCAGCCTTGCTAGCCAAAATGGCAAAATGGTATAACGGATACAGCTGGAACGGACGCACCAGGGTATACAACCCATGGTCAGTATTGAACTTTTTTTCGGCCGGCGAGTTCACGAACTTCTGGTTTCAGTCTGGCACACCTACTTTTTTGGTGAAGCTGCTAGACAGAAGCCGCACTTATGACCTGGACTATGTTGAAGCCGACCCCAGTACGTTTGACAGCTTTGAGCTGGAACATATTGACCCCCATACGCTGATGTTCCAGACGGGTTACCTGACTATATTAAAGGTAGAAGATGGTGAGATTTATACATTGGGCTACCCCAATAAAGAAGTGCGGCAATCGTTTTTACGCTACCTCCTGGCCCAAGCCTCACAAAGTGTGAACAAGGCCATGTCACCCAAAGTGGTAAAAATGCGCAATGCCCTGAGAGACCGGCAGCCAGAAGTATTTGTTGAGGTGCATAATGCACTTTTTAGTAGCCTGCCTTACCAGGTGTTTATTGCAGATAAGGAAGCGTATTACCATAGCATCACTTTTTTGGCCTTAAGCCTGATGGGCACACATGCAGAAGCTGAGGCCAGCCAGGCCCACGGCCGGCCTGATTGTGTGGTGCATTTTGAAGACAGTGTATTTATTATAGAGTTTAAGCTGGACCAAAGTGCCGAAGCGGCCATTGCACAAATTAAGGCCCAACAATATGCACAACCCTATTTGGCTGATGGGAAAGATGTTGAGCTGCTGGGCTTGAACTTTTCTTCTGTACAGAAAGGGGTAGACAGCTGGCTGCTTACAAAGGCATAAAAATACCCCATGCCAACTGGTTGGGTGGCATGGGGTGTGGGTTGTGTTGTTTATGTAAGGGCCGGGCCTACTTGGCAGGTATGGTTACCTCAAATGCCAAAGGCACGTTGTTTTTGGGGCCATCGCCAGAAATGTCAAAGTCTTTGCGCTGAATTTCAGAACTACCCTTCACGGTATAAGGGGCCTCCTCGCCTTCAACGGTAAAGTCAATGGCAATATCTTGCGTAATTTCTCTGATGGTAAACTGGGCCATGGCCGAGTAGCTGCCATCTTCATTTTTCATGGCGCCATCAATGGTAATGGTAGCCAGCGGAAACTTCTTTACACCAAAGTAATCCATTTGGCGCAGGTGGTTTTCAAGGTCTTTGTTTTCGGTATTGACAGAGTTCATATCTACCACTACCTCAATCTGTACGTTCTCAAAGTCGCCGCCAGGTACTTTGGCTTTTTTAAACTCCCAGCGGGTAAAATCGCCTTTGGCAGTCCAGCCGGCAATGCCGGTCCACTCAATCAGGCCGGGGGCGTCAGCAATTTTAGGTGGCTTTTTGCTGTTGTTAAAGGCAAACAGCGCCATGGGGATCAATAATAAACATGCGTATTTCGCAATTGATGTCCGGTTCATAATGTATTTGTTTGTGTTTTTATTGTTGCTTTTAACTTCAGCCCGGTTACATCCCCCTCACCCCCTTCAAAGGGGGAGCAAGGGCTTATAAGTTTAAATGGCTGATGGTTGTACTTAAGAATTGTCCTGGGGTTTCATGATGAAGTTCAGGTAAAACATCATATTGTCTTTGGCAGGGCTTGGGCCGTCGGGGCCGGCCACACCAAAGGCCGCCGTCAGGGGCAGCTGAAATGAAGCGCTGACCATAAGCTGGGGCTTGCCCTGGTCGTCAAGGCCAGGCTCTATTTGCGTATTCACCACCAGGTCAATCTTCTTTTTCATCATTTCAAACACACCGGTTACCTGCACCTGGGTAGCCGTGCCAAAGGCCAGCGGATCAAGGTTGCCCACGGCATTGGTAAAGGTGAAGCTTGATTTAGGAAACTTGCCCACCTTAATGTATTTGGCGTGTACCTTTTCATCAAGGGTGGCAATGCCCATGGTTACTGAAGCGGTGTTGACTTTAAACTGGCCGGTGGCCCCCTCTAAAGTCACGGCATCGCTCAGCAGCATGTTGCCGGTAAAGTCTTTGGCCTCGCCCTGGTACCCTTCAAGCGGGGCCAGAAAGTTAAACTGCAGCATGGGCGTAAACTCATCTACCGGGCCGGCAATTTCCCACTTGGTAGGTATGGTTACCTTGCTGTAGTCTACCCCGGCGGCCAGTTGGTCATTCTTTTCGGGCAGGGCCAGACCCAGCTCGGCCCACGTTTTAGTGCTTACGTTGGTGGGGGTAGGGTCAAAGGCATCGCCTATTTCAGAGGCTGTCATGAGGCGGGTAATTTCCTGCTCAAGCTGGGCCGCACCCTGGGCAAAAACTTCGGCATAGTTGTCAAAGCTGCCAGTAAGGGGGGCATCCATATTGCTGTACACGGGCTCTACACAGCTAAACTGCGAGAATATAGCCATTGACAAATACAGTTGACCATCTTCAGCCCGGTAGGGGTAAAAGTCCATATAAAATGAACGGTCGGTACGGCGCAGGTTAATCTTGGCCGTAAGGCCAAATTTTTGCATTGCCCCGGCAATAGCCGTTTTGGCGGTGGCCTCAAACTGCTGCTGATTAAAGCCGGCGGGCTGCGTGCCGGCCAGGCCGGTTATTTTTATGGGGACAGCCAATACGGCCTGCTGGTTTTGCCAGGTAAGAATATTTTCTTTGGGGTTCTGGGCCACGCGCTGCGGAATGCGGCGCGAGGTGCGCACAAAGTTTTTAAGGCGCGACAGTTCGGCATAGCGGCCGTAGTAGACTGAGCGGCCCAGCGCATTCTGAAAGTAGATGAGCG
>CAZXTW010000685.1:0-4013 GCA_964643525.1 uncultured Roseivirgaceae bacterium | reverse complement strand
ACTAAAAATGAAACCATGACATTTAACTGCAACAACAACAGCATTAACTCCGCAATAAAGCGACTTATGCTTGCCTCAGTGGTTATGATGTGCATAAGCTGTACCCGGCCAGCCAATCAAGCCCCCATTGATTTTCATGCCCATATATTTAGCCCTGCTATGCTAAAGCATTTAACCTCTTTGGGGGTAAACCTGCGTTTATGGGGGTGCGATAATGACGCCTGCCAAAGCATAGAAGCCATACAGGCCAACAGTGCACAGCGCATGTTGCTCATCTCTTCTGGTTATATTTATGCTGATTCTTCTCTGGCCCTGAGCCAGGAATTAGCCAAGGTACAGGCCGAAAACAATTACCTCCACGCGGCCGTATCAGCCCAGCCCCAAAACCTGGCTGGGTTTGCCGGCATTAACCCCTTGCGGCCCTATGCCCTTGACGAGATTAAGCGCTGTGTAGAGCAGCTGCACCTTGCGGGCATTAAAATGCACTTCCAGAACAATACCATAGACATTACCCAGGCCGAAACCAGGCAAAAGCTACAGCCCGTGTTTCAGTACCTGGCCAGCAACAACGTGCCGGTGCTCATTCACAACAACGCCTGGAACAGAGACACTGGCAGCCTGCAGGCCGAGGCGTACATTCAACACTACTTAACAAAAATGCCGCTAACCATCATTTTTGCCCATATGGGCGGTGGTGGCTTTTTTACCCGCTTTAACCAGGATTTTATTGAAACCTTTGTGCAGCTCAGGGCGCAAAACGCCCTGCAAGGCAAAGCCTATTTTGATCTTTCGGCCATTGTGTTTGACCGTGCCCACAATGCCCAGTTGCCCATACAGCAACAGTTGCGCCTGCTGCGCGCCATTGGCTTTGAGCACCTGCTGTTTGGCACTGATTACCCCGTAAGCAATTTAAAAGAATACAAACAGCGCATTACCAATGAATGGCCTCTGAGTAAGGCTGAACTGACCCAGCTGTTTGATAAAGCTGAACTGTTTAACCACCTCATTACACCCCAGAAGTAGCCCCAGCTCAACACCTACCTGTAGCCTAACCCCTTAAAACATGAAAAAACTGCCCCCCATCACCTTAACCCTGTTACTGGCATTGCAGGCATTTGTAGCCTGTAGCCAAGCCCCCAGCACAACGCCACACAGTACCCGGCTAGACCCCTACCTGGCAGAAGTGTTTAGCCTGCTTGAACAACAATCTATTTTAGCGCCCACTGTTAACTGGGCTGCACTAAAAGAAAGTACGCTTACAGATTACCCTGTGGTGGCTACTGACAGCCAGCGCTATGCCATTATCAGGCATGTACTCAAAACCCAGCAGCTTAAGCACCACGGGTTTATGGACCCTGCCCAGACAAAAGCCTGGAAAAATCAACCCAAAAAGGCCAACGCCAAAGGTCAGGCCAGGCAACTGCAATACCCCACTTATACCCTGCTTCACAACCAAATTGGGCATATTGTGGTGCCGGGGTTCCCTACTGGCGATAGCCTGGCGCTCAACAAATACGCCCGCACGCTGCAAAGCCACATCAGCACCGGGCACCAGCAGGGCGTTACCCAATGGATTATTGACCTGCGCGGCAACTTTGGTGGCCATATGTGGCCCATGCTGGTGGGGCTGGGCCCCTTGTTGGGGCATGGCAAGCTGGGCAGCTTTGCCACCAACGGCGCAGAGGCAGCTGCCTGGTACTATGACAACGGCAAAGGCAAAATTATTGAAGGTGGCCAGGCCAGCTATTATGTAAACATTACCCCGCTGCTGCCGGTGCTTCACAACCAGAAAATTGCTGTGCTGTGCAATGAGGGTACGGCCAGCTCGGGCGAAGCTGTGCTGGTGGCCTTTACAGGCAAAGCTGGCGCAACCACCATAGGCACACAAACAGCGGGCTACTCTACTGCCAATGATATGATTCCCCTCTCAAACGGGGCCACACTAATTGTAACCACAGCAGTATATATGGATAGCAATGGTGTGCAATACCCCAACGACATTACCCCAGCGGTACTGACTAATGCTGATGATATTATGGATAAAGCGGTAAATTGGCTGCTGAATCACTAAACACCTGCCGCCATGCGCCAACGCCACCTGGCAAGCCTGTACCCTTATGAAGTCCTGCTGCATGCCCTGTTTTGGCCGGCCTATTTTTTATTTCCTCTACTGAAATTTGCCGGGCAAGATTGGTTTCAGTTCAACTGGCCGCTCAGCCTGCTTAACCTGGCCCTGATTGCCTCAACCGTTTACACCACCTACTTTTTACTGGCCAGGCTGTTAAAAAGGCCCCTGCTGTTTGTGCCCCTGCTGGTATTTTTTGCCGCCATGGTGTACTGCAGCTGCCATTTTAGCACAATAGACTGCAATTGCAGTATGCGGGCCTGCCTCATTAGCAAAGCCGTTGAATTTGCCTTTGTTAACCTGCTGTTTGTGGCCCTGCACATGGCCAAAAATAACCTGAGCCACCAGCAGGCCCTGCAAAAAAGCGAAGCAGAGCGCATACAGGCCGAGCTTAACGGGCTAAAAGCACAAATTAACCCCCACTTTTTGTTCAACACCTTAAATATGCTGTATGCTGAAGCAATAGAAAGCAACGAAGCACTGGCCGATAAAATTATGAAGCTGGCAGACAACCTGCACTATATGCTGCACGAGGGCAATAAACAAACTGTAACCCTGCAAAAAGAAATTGCCTTTTTAACTGATTACATTGCCCTGCAACAGGGCAGGCTGGCCAATAAGGTTGCCATTACTTTTGACGTGCAGGTGCCAGACCCCGCCCAGCAGCTGCCCCCTTTGCTGTTAATCCCACTGGTTGAAAATGCCTTTAAATACACCAGCACCATGGGCGGCACCGGGCTGGCCATTTACATTGGGCTACAGGTAAAGGCACGCCACCTGCAACTGGAAATCCGCAACACCTACCACCCCCAGAAAGCCGCCAAACAAGCCGAAACACTAAAAAACAGCGGCATTGGCCTGTCAAACATACAAAGGCGCCTCATGCTTTTGTACCCTGATAGGTTTACTTTGCAACACGGCCAACAAACAGACCATTACCAGGTTAAACTTTCTATCAATGGCATCTAACCCCATCAAATGCCTCATACTTGAAGATGAGCTGCCCGCACAAAAGCTGCTGCTCAACTACATTACCCGCACCACCGGCTTAACCTGCCTGGGTGTATACGGGGCCGTAAGCCAGGTGCCCTTACCCATTTTGGCACAGACAGAGGTGCTGTTTCTTGACATACAGCTGCCCGAAATTAATGGCCTGCAGTTTTTAAACAGCTTAACCCACAAGCCCACTGTGGTTATCACCTCTGCCTACCGCGAGTATGCGCTTGATGCTTTTGAAGAAGCCGTGACCGACTACCTGCTGAAGCCCTTTTCGTACCAGCGCTTTTTAAAGGCCATATTCCGCGTGCAGGAAATGCGCGCCCAGCCCCCACAGGCCAGCCCCACCGAGGGGCCCCTGTTTGTTTATACTGATAAGGCCTTTATCAAGCTGGAAAAATCAAACATTAAATACCTCAGTGCAGAAGCCGATTATGTGCGGATTGTACCTGTAAACGGCAAGCCCCTATTGCTGAACGACAGCCTGAACAATTGGGCCGAAAAGCTGGGGGCCGATGGCTTTGTGCGGGTGCACCGCTCGTACCTGGTGAACTACCGGTACATTGACCAGGTAGAGGGCAATATGGTGCGCATGGGCCATGAAACCCTACCCATTGGCAAAACCTACCGGCAAGCCTTTTTAGAACTACTTAAAAGGAATTAGCAACACATACTACCAACCGTAATCACCGGCTCTTGAATCAAATGTTCCCTCCTATGCATCCATCATAACTCAAAACTAATCATTACCATAACGCTCATCACCAAAACAAGCTCATCACTCATAATTCATCATTATATAAGCTCATCACTCATAATTCATAACTCATCATTAGGATAAAGCTCATCGTCAAAACAAGCTCATCACTCATAATTCATAACTCATCATTAG
>CAZXTW010000684.1:0-4013 GCA_964643525.1 uncultured Roseivirgaceae bacterium | reverse complement strand
GGGTTGAGTGACGCCTCTGGCGTACCTGTGCGGGCAGGTGTTGCCTACCGGGTGTATGTACTTTCAGTTGCTACTGCAGGGCAGCCGCTTACCAATGGGCTGTCGTTTCCATCGGCCGCGGTTACCATTAGCAGCCAGCCAGCTACGGTTACCAATATTTCATTTGCTGATGCAGGCAATAATGGCAATGCCAGCGATTTTCAGGTAGCATTTACAGGGGTTGATAACCCAGGCACTGTTGGTGGTTACAGGGTGTTGATTGCTACAGCCGCTGATGCCCAGGCCTTGACAGCTGCCCAGGCTATGGCCTTGCCGCCTGCCCGCTATGTAGCCCTGCCTGCCACGACAACAAGCTACCAGGCCCAACTGCCTGCCGAGTTACTGGATGTAAGCGGCAACCCAGTCACTGAGGGTAATGCCTACCAGGTGCTTGTGCTGATGCTGGCTAGTGGCACTTTAACCACTGAAAACCGGTTAAGCACCCCTTCAAGGGCGGTTACTTTACAGCAGGCCTCATTTGTGTCAACATTAACAGCGCCCATTATTGCTTCAGGGCCATTGGTGATGGGCCCCGATGGCATGCTTTATTTAGGTAATTATGGCATTACTCTTGATGACCCCAACGGCACACAGGTGTACCAGGTAAACCCGGAAACTGGTGAGTACAGTTTGTTTTTTCAGCGCCCCAAAGGGGTTTCTGGTATGGCGTTTGACAATTCAGGGAATTTATTGATCAGTTCGTTTTTTGAAAATGCCATCTACAGGGTGCCGTTAGATAACCCTGATTTGGGCGGTATATGGGCCGAAGAGGTTGTGCGGCCCGGTGGGTTGGTTGTGAATGATGTAGGTAACCTGTTTGTGATGAACTGTAATGGCAACACGATGAGTATTGTTTTGCCACCAGCACTGCCAATTGGTAACCCTACTAATTTTGTGTACGGGCAGGTAGATGAGCCCAGCTGTACCATACAGCCTTTGGTTGACCGAAACGATAAGTTTTTCTTTGGGTCAACCTCTACCGGGCGCATACTTTTTGCGCCCAGTATTACAACTGTTTTTGGGCAACGTGAGCTGGGTGGGGTTGATGCCCTGGTAAAGGTGCCCCGTTTTAGTATTGGAGGGATGACCTGGGCCAATGGCGAGATGTTTGTTACCGTGGCCGATATGCACCTGGTATTGAAGGTGAATACTGAAATTGGCGATTATGAGGTGGTGGCTGGTTCTGGTGAGTTGGGCAATGCTGATGGCAATGCTACAGAAGCACGGTTGGCAGCCCCCACACATATAGCCTACAACCCCAATAACGATACCTTTTATATTTTATGCAAAGCAGACCCCACACAAGAGACTTTGTACCCAGCCGTAATCAGAACATTAAAAATTGTAGAGTAGCTTAGAGATGAAAAACTTAGTTATAAAAAAGGCACTAGGTGTTAAACTTTTACTGCCCTTGCTATTTCTGGTTGGTTGTATTGACCAGATTCCCTTTGAGTTTGGTGAGGGGGTAACCAGAGTTGTGATTGACGGCATGATTACCAACAGGCCCGGCCCACATACTGTGCGTATAACCACAACCCGCACCTTTAGTGCAGGTAATATTGGGCAAAGCCCGCCAGTAACCGGCGCCATTGTTACTATTAGTGATGACCAGGGGCTTTCTGAAGAGTTAACAGAGGTTGAGCCTGGCATTTACCGGACCTCGCCCAACGGTATACAGGGACAGGTGGGCCGCAGCTATGCGTTATCTGTGGTACTTGATGATGGTACGCGGTACCAGTCAAACCCAGAGTTGCTGCGCAGCGTGCCAGAAATTGATTCAGTATATGCCCAGTTTACCAATGAGCAGGTGCTTAATGACCAGAGCCTGCTAGAAGATAACCCAGGGTTTGATGTATTTCTTGATATGCAGGATGATGGCGACACCCGTAATTTTTACTTGTGGAACTGGAGGGGTACTTATGTGTTGATAACCGCGCCAGAACTGCATACGGTTAATGCCCCCGGTGGCGGACGTGTGCCTGACCCCAAACCCTGTTGTGCAGAGTGTTATACCAATGAGTACAATACCAGCATTCTGGTTTCTGACGATGCCTTTTTTAATGGCAGGGCCCTTACCAGAGAAAAGGTGGCTTTTATTAGAGTTACCCCGCAAAGCTTTAATGTGAGGTACCAGGTTGACGTAGAGCAACTTTCAATTACGCCTGCTGCTTTTGAGTTTTGGAATTTGCTACGTGAGCAACGCGACAATGTGGGGAGTATTTTTGACCCGGCACCTGCACAGATTAGAGGCAATATTGTGAACCTGGCCGACCCTGACGATTTAGTGTTGGGGTATTTTGGTGCCTCGGCTGTTACCCGAAAGTCTATTGTGCTTGACCCCGAAGCAATAGATATCAGGCTGCCTGCCTACGAACCAATACCCGACGATTGCCGGGTGATTGAAAATAGTTCTACAGTACCACCTAATACCTGGATAAGCTTTTAATTGTGATGCAGAACAAGATACATACAAAGTTTCAAGATTGGGCAGTGGGCATTTACCTGCGCCCTTTGGTTGTTTTAGCTTTGGTAGCTGCTTTGTTTGGCCCTGCCAGCCTGCAGGCGCGCCAGTTTAACAGTAAATCAGAGGTGGTTAGCGTTGAGCAAATGGTGTACCGGTTTGCCGGTTATTATAAGCGCTTTCCGGTAGAGCAGTGCCTGGTAAGGCTGAGCCAGCCCTATTATACCGCTGGCGACGAGGTGTTTGTTTATGTTTATGTGGGCCAGCAGGGTTATATCGAAACCAAAAAGAGCAAAGTGGTACTGGCAGAACTGCTAGACGAGCAGAATAAAGTACTGAAGCAGCTCACCTTAAAGGTGAGTAATGGTGTAGCTACTGGCTCTTTTATGTTGCCTGATGGGCTGCCTGCACAAACTTTGCAGTTGTCGTTGGCGTCGTCACGCATGCTTTCTGCTGGTAAAGCCTTTTTTACACATGTACCGGTTTATGTGGTTGATGGGCAACAGATGCCCACAGCATTACTGGGGCGCCAGGCTACACGCAACGTGCGTGGCACCTCAAGGTTATTGGCTTTCCCTGAAGGGGGTAAGCTGGTAAAAGACCAGCCGGCTAATTTATTTGTTGTGGCAGCAGGCCCTAATGATATTCCTCTGGAGGCCAAGGGTTATGTGTTGGATAATGCAGGCGATACCGTGACTGGCTTTACAACAGGGGCTGATGGTACTGCGTTTGTTACATTTACTGCTTTGGCAGATAGTTACCAGGTTGTTCCCGCCCCTGGTTATGTATTAACCTCGCCACCAACTATTGCCGTTGCCTCTCGTGGGGCCGTTGTACAGTTAAAAACTGATAACCAGTTTGCAACACTTACCGTGCAAAGTACCCCAAAACCCACTGGCACAAATAAAAAGCTGTACCTGTTTGTGCACCATAAAGGCAGGGTGGTATATAACCAGTATGTAGATGTGCAGAAGGGCGAAGGTATGGAAGCGCGGCTTGACTTAAATGTGCTGCCAGCCGGATTGTACCAGGCCTATTTGCTTAATGGCCTGGGTGAGGTAATGAGTGAGCGCAATTTTTACCTGAATGGAGGCACCGCCCCTACGGTGGCACTTACCCTTGACCAGGCATTGGTACAACCACGTGATTCTGTACAAGCCACTATGGTGTTGCAGGCCCACGGCATAGACAATCAAAGTGCCACCTACCTGACCAGAGTTATTGACCAAACGGTGGTTCCTGAAGGCCATGCGCTGGCAGTCTCGCCTTTGTGGCAGTATGTGGCAGGCAAGCTCAAGCTATCGCCAGCACTGTCGGCCCAAATCAATGCAGGCAATATCAACCGCTGGCTGACCATGTATGTAAATGCCGATTTCGACTGGACAAGTTTTGCTGCCGGTAGTGTGGCAGTGCCAACCGATCAGGTAGGAGGCAGGCTATCTATTAAAGGCAGGGCCATGCGCCAAAGTGATAATACACCGCTGGCCCAGGCACGCATTGCTTTTTTGTTTAT
>CAZXTW010000683.1:0-4013 GCA_964643525.1 uncultured Roseivirgaceae bacterium | reverse complement strand
GGTAAAGGGTATGGTCAGGGCTAGTGCGCAGGGGCAGGCCACAATTAATACTGCACTGACTACCTGCACTATTTTACTGGCATCATACAAGTACCAGTAGGCAGCAGCAGCCGCTGCAATGGCCAATACAATTATGGTAAACCATTTACTTACCTGATTAATGATAGACTTGCGGTGGTCGGTAGTGGTTTTATTAAACGCCTCGTTGTTCCATAGCTGGGTAATGTAGCTCTGCTCTGTTTTTTTATTGACCCTTACTAATGCACTATTGCCCACCAGGCGGCCACCGGCAAACAGGCGGTCGCCTTTGGCCTGCTTTTGTGGGTCAGACTCACCACTGATAAAGCTATAGTCAACCTTAGCCTGTTCACTTAGCAGGGTGCCGTCTGCCGGTATCAGTTCCTGGTTCCGCAGCCTGATGGTATCGCCCACGGCCAGGTCGTTCAGCAGGGTGCTTTTGATTTGGCCAGTGGCGTCTAAACGGTCAACTGCCAGCGGAAAGTAGGCCTTATAGTCGCGGTCAAACGACAGGTGATCGTACGTTTTTTGCTGAAACCATTTACCCAGCAGCAAAAAGAATAAAAGGCCGGCCAGTGAGTCAAAGTAGCCTGGCCCGGTGGCACTGATTATTTCATAGGCACTGCGTGTAAACAATGCCAGTATGCCCAGGGTAATGGGTACGTCAATATTTATATAGCGGCCCTGTAAACCTTGCCAGGCCGACTTAAAATAGTCTTGTGCACACCAAAGCAACACGGGCAGGCTAAGCACCAGGTTGAGCCACCCAAATAAGCGTTGGTAGCTGTTAATGGCTTCTACAGTAAGGCCCAGGTATTCGGGAAACGACAACAGCATAATGTTGCCAAAGCAAAAGCCCGCCACCCCTATTTTGGTTACGAGGGCATGCTTGCCCAGGCCTTTTTGTTTTGACGGGCCGGCATCTTTTTCGTTTACCAGCCTGATTAGAGGCGGGTAGCCAATTTGCCGCATGAGGGTAGCAATTTGCCTTAATGACACCTCGTTATGGGCGTAGGTTATGGTTACCTGCTTTTTGAGAAAGTTCACGCGTGAGCTTTGCACGGCGGGTTGCAGCCGCCTCAGGTTTTCGAGCAGCCAGATGCAGCTGCTGCAATGAATGTTGGGTACCGAGAGCAACACACGGCTAATGGTTTTGTCTTTAAACGTAATGAGTTGCTCTTCAATGGCAGGCTGGTCAAGGTAGCTGTACTCTTGCTCATGGCCGTTGTCGGTAATTTTCTGGCCCGCGTTTTTATCTAACGCATAGTATTGCTCAAGCTGGTGGCTGTGCAGTATGTCATATACTGTTTCGCAGCCATAACAGCAAAAGTTGAGGTGCTGGTGGGCTTCGGTCGGGGCCGGGGCATCTGCCTCACAGGGGTCACCACAGTGGGCGCAAACCGGCTTTGTTGGTGTTTTTTGATATTGGACTTCGGTGTTCATATGCAAATTCATTTGCAGCGTTTCAAAAATAACCTTGCCCAAAAGCCTATGGCATGATGCCTATCAGTGCAAAAAATGACATTCATCATGAATTGCCCTGCCACCTGTTGGCAGTAATGCACAACATTTTGCTTATATTCCGTTGTACTTGTACTTACTGACCCTTTTCTTAACTCAACAACGGTATGCGTTTTTTAGCCTTCCTGATTTTACTTGCGCTGGGCAGCACGGCCCTGTATGCCCAACAGCCTGAAGCAGACCACGACAATGCGCTGGTAGAAGTGAAAACAGTTAATGCCTATAACCGGCCTGTGCAGGTGCTGATAGCCCTTAGGGTAAAAGGGGGCAGTAAGGTGTATGCAGATAGTACAAACAGGCAAGGCTTAGTGTATTTGAAGGTGCCGAACGGCCAGCCCTATGAGTTGATTATTAACAATGGGGAAGTGTTTGCTGAGGTGAATATACCCAAGGCCCCGAACATAGAGTTTAGGCAAACGCTTAAGCTTACCGATGAAGATTTGCATACGGCCACCCAAACTGAAGCCGTGTTGAAGCTGGTGGTTTTTGGCGAGAACAACGACCCCATTATTGAGCCTGTAAGGTTAAAGTCGCGCAGTACGGGCCAAGTGTACAGCGGGCAGCTTAACGACTGGGGCATTGCCTATTTCAGGCTGCCAATAGGCCAAACCTATGAGATATCATTTAAAGGGGCACCCCGTTATGATAAGGTTGATATACCCAATAAGCCCTTTTACAGGCTGCGGTATAAAATGGCTTTTGAAGGCTCGCGCCCTGGTGTGTTGTACCCTTCTTTGGATGTAGCCCTGTTTAAGATTGTTTTTACAGACTTAAATGGCATGCTTGTGGCTAAAGAGCCATTTTACCTTGAAGGGCTAAAAGATGGCAAGGTTACTGAAGCGGTTACTGATAACAATGGCCTGGCCCAGGTGCGCGTGCCCATAGGCCAGCGGTACAGCCTTAGCTCGGCATTCAACAAGAATTTTACCGTGGTTGACGTAGGGGCTGAAGAGGGCACCTATATTTTTGATATCAGCTTTACTTCGTTGAGTACTGCTGACTGGGAAAAACGCATTGCTGAGCGCATGAAACGCCTCAAGGCGCGTGAAGCAGCCTATAAGGCCGGCACCTGGACAGAGCCAAAGCGCGATACGGTAGTGGCCACCGTATTGAACAGGAATAAGTGGGTAAATAAGCTGGTAGTGGCTGATGTAACAGGTAGTATGAGCCCATATATTAACCAGTTTAAGTTGTGGTATGAACTGAATTATGAAACGAGCGAGCCTATGCAGCTGGTGATGTTCAATGATGGCGATGGTAAGGCTACGCCCGAAAAGAAAATTGGCCGTACAGGCGGCATTTATTTCTGTAATTACTGCACCCCGCAGGAAGTATTTTTTGGTATTGAAAAGGCCATGGGGGCAGGCTCTGGCGGAGACGGCCCCGAGAATGATTTAGAAGCCGTAATTAAGGCCCTGAACGAGTCAACAAATTTTACTGACCTGATATTGATTGCAGATAACTATAGCCCCGTACGTGATATGGCGCTGCTACAACAAATAGAGATACCCGTAAAAGTGGTTATTTGCGGGGGTTATTATGGCATTCATGAAGATTATTTGAACATTGCTTACCAAACCGGTGGCTCTGTACATACTATTGAAGAAGATATTGTGGAACTCTCAAAAAAGGTAGAGGGCGATGTAATTAAGGTTGGTAATAATCAGTATGTTTTACGTAATGGCCAGTTCATTCTTTTGCAGTAAAGAGGCTGTACATTTTGGCCAAAAGGCGTGAAGTGAAAAATGAAATGTTGTGATATAAAGATAACATATTACTATTTAAATCGTATTGCAAAAAATATGCAGAAAAATATATTGCATATTTCGGGTTCAATGTTGTTTTTCTAATTTCATAGCGATAACTACAAGACTATCAAGCCCCTGATGGCCATTGTTGCCAAAATTACACGTTTAAACGGGCAATTGAGCATGAAAGTTTGGTTACTGTTCACACTATTTTTAGCTGCATTTTTGCTAGTGGCGGTGCTTGCCTATGCAGGCAGCAGCACTGTGGGCATTGATGTAGCCCTGTTGCAACAGGCACCTGGCGGCGAGGCCCTTGATGTGACTGCCCAACAGCACAATTCGTTTATGTTTGGTATTGTGTTCGTGGTATTGCTTATTGTAATGGTAACCATTGTGCTGTCCAGGGGGATGCGCATCAGGAAAGACATCAATAAGGTTATTACAGAACAGAATACTGAACTAGCCGACTTGAACCACCAGATTAGCCTGAAGAATGAGGAGATTACAATGCAGAATGAATCGCTGAATATGCAGCGAGAAATGCTGATTAAGAATAATGAGGAGCTGGCGGTAAAAAATGAAAAGCTGGAAGAATTATACCGTGAGCAAAACAGCCTGATGAGCATTGTGGCGCACGATTTGAAGTCACCCTTAGACCAGGTGAAAGGGCTACTACAGCTCATACCACTGGTAGGCAGCCTTAGCGACGAGCAGCGCGACCACCTG
>CAZXTW010000682.1:0-4014 GCA_964643525.1 uncultured Roseivirgaceae bacterium | reverse complement strand
GTACAGCTGCTGTAGGGTAAGCACCTCACGCCGGTCAAAGCTTACCGAAGTGGCATGCAGCCCCAGGGCCTGTAGCAGGTTTTCATGTGGGTTGCCGGGTTTACCCACATAGGCCAGCTTACTGGGGTTGGCCATCCAGTCAGCCCTGATGCGGTCCAGTACACGGTACAGGCCGCCTACAAAAGGCAACCGCTCGGCATAAGGCCCGGCAAAGGCTGTACTGCTTTGGGTGGGCCATTGCAGCTGCTGTAAGGGGGCAAGGGGCAATATGCCGTAGGGCTGGTCGTCAATGCGCAGGGCTGGCAGCCGCCCGCGCCCGCTTACATAATCAGTAAAAAACCACTTGGTGCTGGCCCGCTGCTGCGGGGTAAACACTGGCGTAAGCATGCTTTCCATAAAGTAGCCCATGGTGGCGGGCCACAGGGCGGTGTTCATGGCGCGCGCCTCGCACTGGTCTGTCTGGTAATAATTGGGCAGGGTGGGCAGGGCGGCCGCACTGGCATCCAGGCCCAGCACTTCGGCCAGCCAGCGCCCGTCGGTTTTGCTGGCGCGGTCGGTGGGGTCAGCCGGGTCAGCCTGGCCCAGGTAGCGTTCAAAGCTTTCGTCAGCATCATCGCCTGCCTCAGCATAGCCCGAAGTGCCTTTTTCAGTATTGTTTGTAGGGGTACCCTGGGGCACAATGGCAAGCCCTGTATCGCTATACTGGTGGTTGCGCAGCAGGGTTTCTACCAGTTGCTGCCCTTCGCGCTTATCGGCACTCAGCTTCATGCCCACCACCACAAGCCTGTCAAAGCCGTAATTGTACTCGCTTTCAGTCATATTTACCTTAAAGCCCAACCCCACCCTTACGGCGGCCTCAAAATCAAATAACCATTGGGTAGCGCTTTGGCTGGTCAGGTAGTCCATATAACTGGCCGATCGTTCCTGGTCGGTCATCTGCTCGTAGGCAGCGCCATGGCGCTGGCGCAGCAGGGCCTCCACATCTTCGCCGGGGTCGGGCCCGGCCACAATCGGGTCGGGTATCAGGTTGCCCAGTTGCTGCACGGGGGCTGTGCCTTCGCGGTAGCCCAGCAGCACAAAGCGGTCAGGAAAGGTGCGCACGGTGCTGGCCCCGCCCCAGGCCTGCTGGCGGGTGGCCAGTGCTTCATCATTTACCAGCAGCATAAAAGCCACCACCACTGTGCCTTTTTCGGCCTGCTCGCGGGTTAGTTTTTCCAGGCGCTGGCCAAAATTGGCGGGCTGGTACTGGGCCAGCACCTTCAGTGCCTCGGCCTCGTCTTCAAGACGGGCCTCTTCCATAAATGTTTTCAGCAGGCCCTGTTGCTTCTGCGGGCTGAGGCCAGGGTTAAAAGCGCTGGCATAATATGCTTCTATTGCCTCACGCAGCTCAATATTGGGCAGTTCGGTACAGGGCACAACCAGCAGCTGGTCGTCAGGGCTGTGGCGGGTGGGCATCGCTTCAGCATTTAGCGGGCGGTACTGTTGCAGTATATAATAGGCCCTGCCATGGCTGCCGTTGCCTGCCAGCTGCCGCCAGGCCGCCTTGTGCCGGTCAGTAATATAAGTAGTCAAAGCCTTGCTATTGGTAGCTGGCTGGCCTGCCTCCCAACGGGCCTGCCAGTAATTGCGGGCCAGCCGCACCTCAGCATTGCTCAGGGCGGGGTCAAAGGCATCTACCGAGCAGGCATCAGGAAACACCCGCACCCACAGCTGGTGCTGCAAAGCCCCGGCAGGGGTGCGCGCCTTTTTAAAGCGTGTTTCAAGCCGTACGGGCAGCATCAGTATGGGGCAGTCATCTTGCCACTGCCCTATATTGGTACGCGGGTCTGACATTGCCAGGTATTCTTCTAAAAAGCCCTGTTCAGTTACCGTCAGGCCATCAAGCTGGGTGCGGTGGGCCTCAATATTTTTTTGTGCCTGCGCTACCTGGCTGGCCGCCTTTTTATAAGTAGCAGCTTCCGGGCTGTAGCGGCGCTGCTGTTGCAGCAGGTGCTCTTGCGCCTTTTGTAGCCTTTCGCGAGCCATGGCAAGCCCCTGGGTGGCCTGTTCGCGCGCTTTGCGGTTTTGGGTAATCTGCCGGGTTAGGGTACTAAAATCAGTCATGGTGGCTCAGGGGTTGGTCAACTAGGTTTGGTTAGCATTTCAGCAGCATGGATGGCCACCCGCACGGGGGCCTGGTACAGAATATAGGCCAGCTCGGCCGAGCTCATGCCGCTGTCCCATTCCACCTTACTGTCTTGCCGCTGCTGGTCAATCTTCTCCTGATCACTGGGCTCAAGGGTTTGGTTGGCAGTAATGGCAGGGCTGCCCGCACCCACCTGCAGGTAGCCCCCGTCGGGCACGGCCGGGGTGATATCGTTCCAGCTCAGGTCATTCCACAACTCTATTTTGCCATTTTCAATGGAAGAGCTGCTTTGGCGCACATCCAGGCCCATGGTGGGCTCGCCGGGCCGCTCTTCTAATACAAAAAACCAGCCCGGGTCATACCAGGTAATGCCCTGTTCGGCACAACTGGGGGGTAGCAATTCATTTTGCCTGCCGGTTCCTCCCCTGGCCTGGCACACCGTCAGGTCAAAGCCAAAAAAGTAAATATCAGGTTCAGCCTTGGCATCAAAAACAGGGGTACGCACCAATGCACGGGGGGGGGTATCTACCCCATCGGGCAGTGGGCGCAGGCCGCGCTCTTTTGTGGGGTCCAGGTTGGCGGTTATGGTCTGCTGGTCGTCACTCACAATCAAGTCGCTGTTGCTGTTGTGCCAGGCGGCCCGCTGGGCATACAATACCGCGTTGGGGTATTTTTTAAGCAGCTCACCCCTGATTACCAGCACCACCTGGCTGTTGCCGCCCTGCTGTTGGCCCGTGTTGCGGTGGTTATGACTGCCCAATGCCGAATGTAACGACCACCGGTGCAGGGGCGGTATGTCACGCAGCCGTTCTTTCAACTGCTCGGCATCCAGGTTATCGGTGTTGTGGTAGCTGCGTGTTTCCCAAAACTGCCTGAAATAGCTGCCCCGCTGGTCAGTGGGGTATTTGCGCCACAGCAGCTCACGGGCAAACTCATGGTTAAGGCCCACCATATATGCCTCAATAAACTTCTGGTTGGTTTCAAGCAGGGTAATGCTGTTGTTGGGTATCAGGTTCATATTAGGCAAAAACAACTCATCGCCCTGTTTAAGCAGCTCCTTATACATGGGGTCGTTAAATACCGGGTAGGCCATGGCCTCAGTAAAGGTTTCCTTTTTCATTAACTCGCCCAGGTACTGGGGTATGCCTACCGTGGCCACTATCCGCCTTAGCATGGTGCGGCTGGGGTCAATCAGCTCAAAGGCCTGCTGTGCCGTTTGCTGTAAATTAATGGGCTGTAGGTTGGGCTGCTGGCCCTGCTGTTCAAACTGTTGCAGCAGCGTGTTGGCATCGGCCAGGGCAGCCTTAAAACGTTGGGCTTCGGTACTATCGGCACTGCCTGTGCGCAGGCGTACGCTGGCTGCTGGGCTACCAGGGCTGCCAATGGCAAAGTTGGGGCTTTTAGGTAATTGGTCAATGCTTTGCAGGGCCTGCTGTGGGTCAAAAGTGGGCAGGCGGGCTTCAGCACTGGCCAGGGCGGTAAGCCTGCGGCGGGCCACAATACCGCCACCTGCTGCTGCGGCACCCACCACCAGTGCAGGCACCAGTGGCAGCAGGGCAACAGCAATAACCGCCAGCAGCAGGGCAGCGGCTATGGGCAGCCACGGCCCGGCTGCCCCTATATTAAGTAGTGCCTTTGCCCAACCAGGGGCCTGTACCTGGGCCATCTCTTTCAAAGCTTCAGGGCCGGGTGCGGCCAGCGGCAGACGGGGCGGGGCAGTGCTCAGTGTGCCTTCGTTCAGACCGTTAATAACAGTAGCTGCCAGGGCAGTGGCTGTAAGGGCTTGGTCATTGGCCAGCTGGCGTTGGGCGGCCCCAACAGGTGTGGCCAGCTGGGCCTGTTGCAGGCGCCGTACCACTGGGCCGCCGGGGCGCAGTACTTTGCGCATG
>CAZXTW010000681.1:0-4014 GCA_964643525.1 uncultured Roseivirgaceae bacterium | reverse complement strand
GGATATTATTACCATCATTACCCTCTCGGCAGGGCTGGTTATTTTTAACCCATGGCTCATTTTACTGCTTATTGTGGCGGTTATCCCCTCGTTTCTGGGTGAGTTTCACTTTAACGAACGCAGCTACTCGCTGGCCCGCAGCTACACACCAGAGCGGCGCGAGCTAGACTACCTGCGCTATACCGGCGCCAGTGATGAAACTGCCAAAGAACTGAAAATATTCGGGCTGTCAGGCTTTTTTGTTGATAGGTTCCGCTTCCTGTCAGACAAAATTTATAACGACAACAAAAAGCTTTCTGTTAAACGGGCTTCATGGGGGCTGTTGTTCTCGGCCCTGGGCAGCGCCGGCTACTACGGTGCTTATATATTTATTATTGTTGATACAGTTAATGGCAATTTAAGCCTGGGTGACCTTACCTTTCTGTCAGGCTCATTTGGCCGGTTAAAAATGATGCTTGAAGGGGTACTGAACCGCTTTACCGCCCTGGCCGATGGGGCCTTGTATTTGAATGACTTCTTTGACTTTTTTAAGCTCAAGCCCAATATTACCGCCCCAAAAACTGCAATACCCTTTCCGCAGCCCATCAGGCAGGGTTTTGTATTTGAAAATGTAGGCTTTAAATACCCCAATACTGAAAAGTGGGCCATCCGCCACCTTGACCTCACCCTTAAGGCAGGCGAAAAGCTGGCCCTGGTGGGCGAAAATGGCGCCGGTAAAACTACGCTGGTTAAGCTGCTGGCCCGCCTGTATGACCCCGACGAGGGCCGTATTTTACTAGATGGGGTAGACCTGCGCCATTATAGCCCTGATGACCTGCGCAACGAGGTAGGCGTTATTTTTCAAGATTACGTGCGGTATTACCTCACGGCCAGCAATAATATTGCCGTGGGCCGTATTGCCGAAAAAGAAAACCGCCCCCGCATTGAATCGGCAGCGGCCGATAGCCTGGCCAAGTACGTGATTGATGAACTACCCAAGGGCTATGACCAGATGATTGGCCGCCGCTTTGCAGAGGGAGTTGACCTTTCTGGCGGGCAATGGCAAAAAATAGCCTTGGGCCGCGCCTATATGCGCAACGCACAGGTGCTGATATTAGATGAGCCTACCGCTGCCCTTGATGCCCGGGCCGAGTATGAGGTGTTTCAGCGTTTTTCAGAGCTTACCCTGCGTAAAACGGCCGTGCTTATTTCGCACCGCTTTTCTACCGTGCGCATGGCCAACCGCATTATGGTGCTTGAAAATGGCCAGTGCCTTGAAATTGGCACCCATGATGAACTGCTGCGTAAAAAGGGCAAATATGCCGAGCTGTTTGAGCTACAGGCGCAAGGCTATAAATAATAGGCATTCAAAGAATGATGAGTTATGAATGATTAATGATGAGTCTAATCAATATGCCAGGTAGGCAATGGTAAACTAGCAGGGTGTAAAAAACAGGTAGTCAATGTAGAGGTAATAGCTGTATAGCAGCACGGCTGCCAACACCACAAACATACCATCAACTACCTTTTTAATTTGCTTCATCTTATTCATCTGTCTGGCTAAATTTAATTGTCTGTTGGTAGTTTAAACGGGTAACTTGCAGCCACCGGCAACAAAACTTGACTAACGGCAAGTGAAGCATGACTAATTGTAGCTGCCACCTGACCAACGCCCTGCTGCTTTTGACGCCAGGCCGACACAGCCCAACGAACCAAGCACCAGGCAAATGCCGTTAACACAAAGCACAAACCAGGAAAAAAAGCGCATGATGTACGACGTACTGATTATTGGCGGGGGCCCCATAGGGCTTGCCTGCGCCATAGAAGCACAAAAGGCCGACCTAAACTACGTGGTGATTGAAAAGGGGTGCCTGGTAAACTCATTATACAACTACCCCAAAAACATGACGTTTTTCTCTACATCAGAAAGGCTTGAAATTGGCCGGGTGCCCTTTATTTCGCACGGGCCCAAGCCCAACCGGGTAGAGGCACTTGAATATTACCGCCGCGTAGCGGCTACCTGGCAGCTTAATGTTAAGCTGTATGAAAAGGTAAACCACGTGCAGCCCAACGCCAACGGCTATGCCGTAAGCACCAGCAGGGGCAATTACCAAAGCCGGGCCATTGTTATTGCCACCGGCTTTTATGACATACCCTACACCATGAATGTGCCCGGCGAAGCGCTGCCCAAGGTAAAGCATTATTATGATGAGCCTCACCCCTATTATGGGCAACAGCTTACTGTGGTGGGCGCGGCCAACTCAGCCGTTGATGTTGCCCTTGAAACCTACCGCAAGGGGGCAAAGGTAACCATGGTGGTGCGCGAAAGCGAAATTAGCCCCAGCGTGAAGTACTGGGTAAAACCCGATATTGAAAACCGCATAAAAGAGGGCACCATTCAAGCCTACTTTAACTCACAGATTACGGCCATCAGGCCGCACGAGCTGGACATCAGCACCCCACAGGGCAACCTGACCATTGCCAATGATTTTGTGCTGGCCATGACAGGCTACCAGGTTGACTATGCCTTTCTCAAAAGCATTGGCATTACCATTGAGGCAGATGATATGCAAACGCCCAGTTACCACCCTGAAACCATGGAAACCAACATGCCCGGCGTGTACCTGGCCGGGGTAGTGTGTGGCGGCCTTAAAACCAACAAATGGTTTATTGAAAACTCACGCCAGCACGCCAACCTCATTATGGCCCACGTAAAAGAAAAAAATCAGGCCAGCCTGCCGGCTTAGGCATGCTATGCCACCATATTACTAAAAAAGGGTCTGGCCAAACGGCCAGACCCTTTTCTCTAAACAGGTCTATTCAACATTAAGGGTATTCTAAATCAGGGGGCCAACAGGTCAGCAATTTTTTGCTGTAACGCTGTTGGGTCAAAATTCTTGTCGTCTTTGGCCACGGTCAGGGCTTTAATGTAGTACTTCTTGGCCATGGCAAGGTCGCCTTTGGCCTTGTAGTAATCGCCTTTGTAAGCCAGGTTGGTACTGTTGGCTTCAATGGCAATTGATTTGTCTAGCCAGGCCGAAGCCTCTTCTAAATTCTGGTTCTTTCTGATTAGCTTCTTAGCGCTTTTGGCCAGTGTTTTCCAGTCGCCCTGCTCAGCACTCTCTACAGCAGCCTTGGCCTTTTCAAAGGTTTTGGTGCCAACGGCTACCGTTTCTTCCTTCATTTCTTTGGCCATGGTGGCGCCAGAAAAGCCAAACATCATTACAGCTACAAGAGTCATTGCCAATACGCGCATGTTTACATTAGTGGTCAGTTTCATGTTAACGGTTATTTTGAGTTTTTGAAATAATCTGTCCGCTTTGTTTTATTACCAATGCCATACCAAAAAATTAAACCCCTTATTACCAGCCACTTATAATTGTAACATTTAAAGGCAGGTGTTAGCAACCGCACAAAATGTTCACAATAGCGTACACTTTTCTGCTTTTGGGGTGGCGCTAAATGTTGCACCCACCATGCCCAATTTACATGAACGGAGTATTTCAACAATGATGAGGTTTGAATTATGAGTTATGAAGGAGTTATTAAGGATGAGTTTTGAATTATGAGGTATGAGGTATGAAGGAATTATACAGGATGAGTTTTGAATTATGAGGTATGAAGGTATTATAATGCAGAACTGATAATTTGACCATCGCTGAATAGTGTTGCCTGCTGGAGAAAACAAAATTATGTCCTGGGTGCAGCAAAATTATCTCCCGGAGTCGGGCAGTGGCTCTCCCCGAGAAAAATATTTTTCTCGGGCTAAAAAAAGTCTGGCTCCCGGAGAAACGCCCCCGCTCTCCCGGAGGCGCGGTGCTTACATCCAGCAGAAAAAGTTTTTTTGCCCAGCAGAAAATGAAGCTACCACGGGCGTGGTTGTGGGTATACCACGCTCGTGGTAGCTTCATTTTTTGCCCAGCAGAAAATGAAGCTACCACGGGCGTGGTTGTGGGTATACCACGCTCGTGGTAGCTTCATTTTTTGCCCAGCAGAAAATGAAGCTACCACGGGCGTGGTTGTGGGTATACCACG
>CAZXTW010000680.1:0-4014 GCA_964643525.1 uncultured Roseivirgaceae bacterium | reverse complement strand
AATTTCCAGGGCATATTGCCTGTAGCAGTGACGCTAAGTCTGAAATAGTAATACCCGTGCAAATCAATGGCCAGGTAGCCATGGTGCTTGATGTTGACAGTGATCAACTCAATGCATTTGATGCTACTGACCAGCAATACCTTAGCAAAATTCTGCAACAGCTGGGCAACCCTCTATAAAATCTACCGCCCAAGTACCAAACTCAGTATTGGCAAATAGTTAATTAATAGTCAAAAAAAACTTCTCTATTTGCTAATCAAGATTATGTTCAGTAATTTCGCTATAAAGTACCATTTACATGCTTAATGGCTTCGCTATCGTAAAGTAGGATTGTTTTTGCGAAGTCCTGCTGCTTCCGTCGATTTGTTGTGTTGTATGGCTGTACTCATGGCCCAAGGGTTTATGCAAGGTACTCAATTCTTTCTTCGGTCAGGGTTACATTCAATGATTGTCAAGTATTCAGGTAAGCATGGTGCATGCTGTGGTGAGAATATAGCTGATATTCTCATAATCTATAGGACTTTGACCACGGCATGAATACCTTTACTCGTACTATCAAAAATAGAAATACATGTTTATAAGGTGTTTTTTTACTAACAGCAGTAACCACTAATTGGCTTGTTAGAAAAAAGCTTGCTTATAACGTAAGATACGCTACTTATTATTCAAATGATCTCAAGGTTAACCGTCAAATCTATGAGCAATCGTATATTTACCCTTTTCATCTTCTTTCTGTTGGTGGGTAGTCCATTGCTTGCGCAAACAACCTACTATTCAACTACCGATGCTGTCGATTTTCATGTTGCTGCAAACTGGAACGACCAGGCCGATGGCCTGGGTACGGCAGCCACCACAATTAATGCTACTGATACCTTTGTGGTACAAAACAGCCATGGCATTACAGTAGCCGTTGGTAACCCGGTAAACATCTCAACGCTGGTTTTGCAGGATGGTACAGTTACCCTGGCTGATGGCTTAACCATTCAGGACAGTGTGCTGATTCAATCATCGGGCACGTTAGACCTGAGCGACCAAACCCTTACCACTGTAGGTGCAAGTAACGGCATTGCCATGACTGGCGGTTCGTTGCTTATTGGGGGTACCAATACCTTCCCTGCGGGCTTTGAGCGCATTACACTAACAGGCGGTGCTGTTGAATATGCCGGCAGCAGCCAGAGTGTGGCCGCACAGTATACTGATGCCCTGGCCGCAACCCAAACCATTGCCTACAACCAGTTAACATTTTCGGGCACCGGCACCAAAACTGCCGCTGAGGCTTTAGATGTAAACAGCAGGCTGGCCATTACCAACAATGTAACCTTTGCTGATGGCGGCTTTACCCATACCCTGGCTGGTGATTGGTTTGAAGATGGTGGCGGGTCGGCCATGACGGGCTTGGGCACTATTTTATTTGATGGGGTAGGCGTACAAACCATCTCTACTACAGGGGGTATCGCGGCTTTCAACAATATAGATGTACAAAATGCAGGTATTGTTACCATTACCTCTACGGTATATATAAATGGTAGTGCCAACCTTTCTAATAACTCTATATTAAGAAGTGCCAACAACGAAATCCGATTTCGTGGTGACTTAACCATCGCTACTGACTTTAGCGGCTTTGAGCAGTTAGGCAACTTTGCCATATTTGACGGTGCTGCCCAGGCCATTGATGCAAGCCAGTGTACGTTTGATAATGTACGATTTACTGGTGGCGTAAAAACCCTTGATGGTGATTTGAACGCACTTGACGATGTTGACCTTGAAGTGACTGCTACCTTAAATGGTACTGGCACCAACCACTTTATTGGTGATAACTTTAACCTTGAAGGTGCCTGGAACCTTACCGGTACCTTAACCATTGAGGGTGGGCAAATTCGAGATACTGACAACGACGTGATGTCGCTGCCCGTTGGCCTTGAAGTATTCATTACTGCCAATACCAGCATACCTACTGGCGACCAGCTAACGGTAAACGAAAACTTCACTGTTAGCAATGGTACTTTAACCATTGGCGATGGCGCCTCTTTAATTGGCCAGCCTGATAAAACGCTCTTGATTGAAGCAGGTGAGCAATTAACGCTTAATGGCACAAACAACTTCCCTACTACCTTTGATACCGTTATCTTCAATACCAACTCAAGGTGTATTTACAACAACGCCACTTCTGGCAATACCACAGTGGCCGGTAACCAGGCTTACCAGTTTTTGCGGGTACAAGACAATACCACCAATAAGGTGTCTGATGGACCCATTACCTGTACGCGCCTTGAGTTGTATTCTGATGTAAACTTCTCTACCGCTTTTGATTTAACCATTAACGGGGGGTCTATCCTGACAGACGGTAGCGCACCGGTATTTACCCAGACATCAAACTTTAACTGGAATACCAACGACGCCAACATCCAGATCGACCCTGGTACCTATACCTTCACTAACTGGAACATCACCCACACCGTTCCAACTGTCACCAGAACAGCAACCATCAGGGGTACTTTCGTAATTAACGGTGATTTTAACATAACCAACAATTCAGGCACTGACCAGATATTCCTGAATGTTGATGTTGACAACAACAGTGTGGCAGGCCTGGGCCAGGATTTTGTTATGGGGCCATTTACCCGCTTACGCACCAGTGGCGTTACCAACTTCCAAACCATGATCCAGATCTTCACCTTTCCTGGTTTTGGTGGTTCTGTTACGCTTGACCCTGAAAGTGTGATTGAGTTTGATAATGCTGACACCAGCATCCAAATCATCCCTGACGGCATTACCTATGGCCATATTGAAATTGATGGGTTTGGCACCAAGCAGGCCTTTGGTGCGCTTGACGTCAATGGCCGCTTTGAAGCCATTGATGTGCAGCCTGTTTTTGACGACAACGGCTTTACCCACACCATTGCTGGTGATCTTGACTTAGGCATACTCAACTACCCTACACCTACCGGTACACTTGTTCTTGATGGAGCCGACCAGCTTATTACTACCAGCGGCGGTGGCAATGGCCTCCTTAAATTCAATGAAGTAAGGTTCGAAGGTACTGGTACCAAAACTATTCAACGACAAATTGACTCAGTAGCAACCTTTATTGTACAGGGCTCAGCCACTGTCAATACAGCGTCAAATGTATTTAGCTACGGTAACTTTACTGTTACTGGTTCTGGTGTGTTTAATGCCACAGGTGGTACAGTAACCTTTACGGGTGGCACTGCTCAAACTGTTAATGTTACGGCCGCTTCAGGCTTTAACAATATTGACATCAACAAAACCGGTGCAAGCCAAACGGTAACCCTAACCAGCAATGTTGATGTCAATGGTGACATCACCCTCATAGAAAATAACGCTGTACTTGACTTCAGTAACGGTACACTTTCTATTGAAGACAACTTCAATGTGCAGTTGGGTACTTCGATAATTACTACAGGTAGTACCATCAGAATGGACGGTACTGAAGAGCAAAACCTCAACTTCTTTGAAGACATTACCTTCAATAACCTTGAAACAGCTGGTACTAACCTGAAAAGGCTCAATGAAAATACAACCCCAGGGGCTGATACCATCATTGCCACAGGTGATATAACCATTGGTGCAGGTACCGAACTAAGGCCTAGAGACAACCAGTTTTTTGTAGCGGGCGATTGGACCAACAACGGGTTTTATTTTGCATATGGAGATGGCATCACCATCTTTAACGGGGCCGACCAGCTCATTGGTGCATCAGATTTCTACAGCTTACGCATAGCCGGTACGGGTACTAAAACCTTGACTGGTAATATTGAAGTAGAAAATGACTTCTTTATTGCTAACGGAGCTACTCTTGATGTGGGCCAGGCAGGGGTGCCGGTTGGCAACCCCGGTAACAACACCATTACTGTTACTGACGACTGGGACAACTCAGGCACTGGTGTATTCACTCCCCGTTCTGGCCAGGTAATATTTGCGGGTAATGCCGGCTCTAATATTACGCCCGGTACATTTGGCGACCCTGGCAAAGACTTTAACCGTCTGGTAATT
>CAZXTW010000679.1:0-4017 GCA_964643525.1 uncultured Roseivirgaceae bacterium | reverse complement strand
ATAATAAATTATGCTAGACGAACTGATTACCTTCTTCTCCTTTGCAGATAGCAATATTCGCAATGTTGCCCTGGGGTCGGTACTGCTGGGGGCCAGTGCTGCCATAGTTGGTTCGTTTACCTTTTTAAAAAAACGTGCCCTGGTGGGCGATGCCGTTGCACATTCTGTGCTGCCTGGCATTTGCCTGGCCTTTTTAATAGCTGGCAACAAAAACCCCATGGTACTCATCATTGGTGCTTTTATTACAGGCTGGCTGTCGCTGGTAGCAGTAGATGCCATTACGCGCTACAGCAAAATCAAAGAAGATACCGCCATTGGCCTGGTGCTTTCGGTTTTCTTTGGCCTGGGTATTTTACTGCTTACCATGATCCAAAGCAGCGGCAACGCTGCCCAGGCAGGCCTGAATCACTTCTTGTTTGGCAATGCTGCCGCCATGGTAGGCAGTGATCTGGTTACCTTTATCATCATTAGCATCCTGCTTATTCTGTCCATTTCGGTCATGTTTAAAGAGTTTGCCCTCATTGCCTTTGATGTGAACTTTGCCTATGCCATTGGTTTGCCTGTGCGCCGGCTTGAGTTGGCCTTGACCAGCCTTACCGTACTGGCTGTTGTTACTGGTATTCAGGCTGTTGGCGTAGTATTGATGGCCGCCATGCTTATTACCCCTGCCGCTGCTGCCCGTTACTGGAGCGACCGGCTAACCCGCATGGTTATACTGGCTGCCCTGTTCGGAGGGGTGTCAGGCCTGAGCGGTGCCTACATTTCCTTTACCTCGGCAGATACGCCCACAGGCCCGTGGATTGTTATGGTCATTTCTGTCATTGCTATTGCCAGCTTTTTTCTGGCGCCCAAAAAAGGCATCATTTACCGCAGCCTGCAACAAAGGCGCATTCGTAGGCAAATCCTGGACGAAAACATTCTGAAAGCCTTTTTTCAGCTGGGCGAGCGTGACCATAACTACAAGCAGCCCCGCACCTTTAACCAGGTCATGAATTGGCGGCATTTTATGCCACAGCAGCTTAAAAAAGGACTCTACAGGTTAAAGCGGCAGGGGTTTATTGCCCGCAAAAACAACCAATGGCTGTTTACTGAGGCTGGCCTTAACAAAGGCAGGCGTGTAGTAAAGCTGCACCGCCTGTGGGAGCTATACCTGACAGAATACCTGAATATTGCACCCGACCATGTACATGAAGATGCGGAAACTATTGAGCACATTATTACCCCAGAGGTAGAGCACCAACTGGAAGAGCTATTGCAACGCCCTGAAAAAGACCCGCATCAATCTACCATACCTTATTCTAATTAATAATGGTTAATTGAGAATTGATAATGAACTAAAACCAATGAATAATGAACAATTAGTTAAAATAACTGAGAATTGATAATGACTAATCAATATAAATGGAAACCTCTCATTACACATCACTCATAATTCATCATTCAAGTTGAACGCATTCTGGATCATATTAACCGGTAGTTTAGTGGCTATTAGCTGCGGGCTGTTGGGGTGTTATTTGGTGCTGCGCAAAATGGCTATGGTGGGCGATGCCATTAGCCACAGTGTGCTGCCGGGTATTATCATTGCCTACATGATTGCCGGCACGCGTGATTCACCCCTGATTCTTATTGGTGCGGGCCTATTGGGCATATTTACTACCTTTTTAATAGAGTTCTTTCACCGCAAGGGCAAATTGCAGACTGATGCCTCTATTGGCGTAACTTTTACCTGGCTGTTTGCCCTGGGGGTAATACTGGTTACAGCCTTTGCCGGCCAGGTTGATATTGACCAGGACTGCGTGCTGCACGGCCAAATTGCATTTGTTCCGCTAGATGCCATTGAGCTGTTTGGTGGTGCTGCCGAGTGGCCCCGCACCGTAGTGGTTATGGCTATTGTACTGGCTGTTATTATAGCATTTATCGCTTTGGGCTACAGGCCCTTATTTCTCACCACATTTGACCCTGCCTACGCCACAGCCATTGGCGTGGCCACAGGCCTGTGGCATTACCTGTTGATGGGGGCCGTATCATTAACTACTGTAGCTGCATTTGATGCCGTTGGGGCCATACTGGTGGTGGCACTGCTGGTGGCCCCACCTGCTACCGCCTACCTGCTTACACACAAGTTTTTACACATGCTGCTCATTACGGCAGGCTTGGGTATAATCATAGCCATTGGTGGGTATTACCTGGCTACCGCCATTAATGGTGAAATTGCCGGGGCCATGTCAGTTGTAGCTGGCATACTATTTGCGATAGCCTTTTTGTGCGCACCCAATCAGGGGGTATTGTGGCGAGGCAGAGGCAAAGCCGCTGCCGAGATAAGCCAATACCCTACCAGCGCTTAATGCCTTATTAGGCATTGCTATGCACCAATTTGGTATACAGTTACATCATTTTGGTTACTTTGTCGCTGGCTAAACAATAAACAGCGAAAATATTTAGTTATATTTACAAATACTGCAACAGATAAGTAGCATAAAATCATGACAATGAAAAAATATCTGACAGGAATTGCTGCATTGGCCGTTATCCTTCTTTTTGCCAATGCCATAAACATTGACGCCGATACCAATGCTGGCGAGCCTAAAAGTACCAAAGGGGCTATAGAATGGTTAACCATTGATGAGGCACAAGCGCTGAACAAAAAAGACCCCAGGCCATTCTTTATTGACGTGTACACTGACTGGTGCGGCTGGTGTAAAAGAATGGATAAAGACACCTTCAGTGATGAAGAAGTGGCCAGCTACGTGAACAAGAACTACTATGCTGTTAAGCTTGATGCTGAAAGTGCAGGCAAAGTACAATTTAACGGCCGCCAAATGTCTGAAGCACAGTTGGCTGGTTTCTTTAAAGTAAGGGGCTACCCTACCATTGTTTTGGTTGATGCCTCTTTAGATAATGTAACTCCTAAGCCTGGCTACAAAAAGCCCGCAGGCTTTTTAAGCATGCTGCGTAGTTTCAAAGATGCAAACAGCTAATAACTGCGCAGCTGCAACTATATAAAACACAGTTATCTATTCAGCAGCACCGCACCGCGGTGCTGTTTTTTTTATTTTTGCGTCTAAATTAGTCCACCATACCCCATGCTGAACGCTACCGCAGCTTTTCATGACGATACCATTGTGGCCCTGGCTACCCCTCAGGGCGTAGGCGCCATTGCCGTGATCCGCCTCTCGGGCAAGGCTGCCATTACCATTTGTAACAGCATTTTTCATGGCAAAGACCTTACCCAGCAGGCCAGCCATACCATCCATTTTGGTACTATACGTGATGGGGCTACCATTATAGATGAAGTACTGGTATCACTTTTTGTAGCGCCACGCAGCTACACGAAAGAAAACGTGGTTGAAATCAGTACCCACGGTTCTATGTACATCGTGGGGCGTATTATAAAACTACTACTTAGCAAAGGGGCACGCCCCGCCAATGCGGGTGAATTCACACGCCGGGCCTTCATTAACGGGCAGTTTGACCTGGCCCAGGCCGAAGCCGTGGCCGATTTGATTGCCTCTGACTCAGAGGCCGCCCACACTGCCGCCATGCAACAAATGCGGGGAGGCTTTTCAGAGCAAATCAAGCAGTTGCGGGCCCAGTTGGTGCACTTTGCCTCTATGATTGAGCTGGAACTTGATTTTGGCGAAGAAGATGTAGAGTTTGCCAACCGTGACGACCTTCGGGGGCTGGTTAGCCAGCTGCAAACTGTTATCAAAAGGCTCATCCAAAGCTTTGATCTGGGTAATGTAATTAAAAACGGGGTGCCCACCGTGATTGCCGGCAAGCCCAACGCGGGCAAATCTACCCTGCTGAACGCCCTGCTCAATGAAGAAAAGGCCATTGTGAGTGATATTGCAGGCACCACACGCGATGTAATTGAAGATGAGCTAACCATTGGGGGCATTGCCTTCCGCTTTTTTGATACTGCCGGCCTGCGCGACACGACAGATACCATTGAGGCCATAGGTGTGGAGCGCACGAGGCAAAAAATGAGCGAAGCAGCTCTGATTATTTACCTGTTTG
>CAZXTW010000678.1:0-4018 GCA_964643525.1 uncultured Roseivirgaceae bacterium | reverse complement strand
AGCCATTGCCACAGAAGTAGAGCTGCCTTTGCAGGCAGTGCTTGACCTTAAAGAGGCCATGGGGCTCTAAAATTAGCCTACATGCCCTAATAGCACATCTTACCAGTGCCTAAATAGCTGAGCCCCCTTGTCAATAATCATTTTTACAGTTGTCATTTTTTAGCTGTGCCCATTTTTGGCAGACATAGCTGTATCAGGTAGGGGGCCCTGGATGCGCAGGCTGTACACCCAGCAGGTAATGATTTTTAGGTTTAAGCCGTAGATTGGTGGGTGGTTTTGCTGCATGGTTGAGCCTGGAGGCTCTACAAGGGTAAACACGAGCTTGGAAGCTCGCGCCAGCTTTGGGAGCTATCGACTAGTCAGCTTTGGGGTTTAGTGAGTGGGTTGGTGCAGTAGTGGCGGTGAATTGTACAAAACAAAGAAAACGGGTAAAATCTAAAAAAATAGAGGTCCGGCTTAGGTCCGCTGTTCGTCCGCTCGGGGTCCGCTCATGGCCCTTTTTGTACTTTTCCTGTTTTATACTTTTAAAGCGTGCTACTGCCTGGGTAGCCGGCTGCCCCAGACTACTTTGGGGGGTATGGTAATGTGCAGGTTGGCATTAACAGTAATTTGGCAGCTAAGGCGGGGGTAGCGGTATCGGGCGGCCAGGCGGTCGTGCCAATGGGTAGGGGCAGGTGGCTCGCCATGCACAATTACGCCGCAGGTGGCGCACAGGCCTCGCCCACCGCAATTCACGCGGCCCGTAAGCGCTGTGTAAGGCGAAAGGCCCTGCTGCAACAGGGCGTGCCTTAAGTTTTGGCCAGCTACCACCTCAAAGGTATGCTGCTGGCCCCGGTAGTGTACGGTAAGCGTGTGGGTCATTAACTAAGGGACAGCTTGGGTGCCTTATCAGGCCATACTTTAACAATGTAGTAAATGATTTGTACCACAGAGCCAATGAATATAAACAGCAAAATCCAAATCACCCGCTCGCCAGTTTTTTGAGAAGGGTCTTTAGTGGCGTGCACAATATAATAAATGGTAAGGCCCAATGAAATGATGGTAATAACAAAGGTAAGCACCAGAAAGTCAGAAAAAAGCAGCAGAATAACACCCGGAGGGGCACCATCATAATAAGTAGGGTCTTGTGCCAGCTCAGCAATGGTGCCAAACAGGTTGTACAGCAAAATACCCGTTAGTATATAAGGCAAAATAGTGAGAAAAAGCAGCAATAGCTTTTGATTGTAAGATAGTTTCATGGCTGTGTATTGATCTGGTAGGAAACGCTAACCACCATGAATTAACGATTATTTTATGAGCAAAGCAAATATTATTAGATAGTCGGCGGGTTACTGCCACCAATGGAAGCCTTTAAATATTGATGGTATTGCCGTCATGGCCTGCCGTACTACCGGGCACTGCAGGTAGTGGGGGTGGCTCTTTCTGGTCATGGTGGATGCGTACAAAGTAATAAACAATAGGCATAAAAAAGCCAGCCATTAACAATAGCACGGCCCAAATGATGCGCTGGCTGGTATCGAGCGATTTGTCATTGAAGGCGTGCACTACAAAGTAAATAGAAATGGCTATGTAAGAAATAAAGAAAACGCCCATCATGCCAAAGCTGCCCAGGTAAAGGGTAAACAAGCCGCGCCATGACATTTCTGGCTCCTGCCCATAGGGCGCGTCCCAATCTGCAAAAGCAAAGGCCGAGCCGAACATCACTACAAAAATGCCTATGAATGAAATGGTTGGCAGCAAGCTGTAAAACAGCAACCAGTTTTTTTTGCGCCTGCTCATCAGGGCCATAACTGTAAGCGTTAGTTGTTAATAATTAAATCGTTGCCGCGGTTGTGCCTGCGTGTTTGGGTAATTGGGGGTGGCTGGCTGGGGTCGGGCCGCTCTTGCGACCAGATGCGCATAAAAAAGTAAATGGGTTTGGTAATGGCCCCCAGAAATACCAACAGCAGCACCCACATCACCCGCTCTTCACTTTTTAGCCTTTTGTCTTTTACCAGGTGGATGATCATGACCACCAGCACGGCAATACCCACCACCCAGGCAATAAGCAAACCCAGGTAAAAGTTTTTGAACTGGTTAAAAAAGAAAAAGGGCGACATGGCCTCCTCGAATTCATCTGCCGAGGCAGGCTGCAAACTTGTTACATCCTGCATAAAGGTAAACAGCTGGGTAAAAAACAGGTAGTAGTTTACACCTGTAATGACCAGGGGCAGGAAGGTACCTACCAACAGCAACACTTTTTGAGCTTTAGAAAAATACATAACCGCAGTTTTTGGTTGTACTTGCCAGGAACAGTGGTTTCAAAAAAGGTAATTAAAGGTAGCCATTAATTCTGAAATGAAAACCCCCGCACCGGTGGCGCGGGGGGGGTGAGCATATATTCATAGGCCCGGTAAAACATACCAGGCCCATTTCCTGGGGGTGTAGAATGTTATTGCGCCTGCCTTTGGGCCTGCTGCTGCAGGTGGTGCAGCACACGCACGGAGGCAGAAGAGATAGACCTGATTTGGCCCATTTTTACTTTGGTGGCCTTAGTGGTTGGCCAAAAACGGTTGCTGTTCATCTTCTATTCACTTTCGGTTACAATGTAAAAGGTAGCCAGCGCCCTGAGGGAATTACTGCTTTAACAGGGTTTGGCTGGTAACTATGTGGTGGTGGTACACATGCACCAGGTACAGGCCAGGCGTATACTGCTTTACATTAACAGATAAGGTATTAAAGGCCTGCTGGGGCTGGTAGTCAAAGCAGGTGTTGCCTGCGGCATCAACCACACGCACCCTGATTACGGGCTCGGTGCTGTTGACAATAAAATGGTCGTACGCTGGCGAGGGGTATACCAGCCTGGGCACACGGTTGCGGTGCAGCTGGGGCCTGCTGCTGGCAGCAACGCCAAGCCTGTGGTACCCAACGCTGCTGATTTTGGTGTACAGGTAACCTGAGTCAAGGCCCTGGGCACCGGCAAACACCGGCAAAAAGCATAGGCATATCAGAATAAAAGCTTTTAACATGGAATAACAAGTTTATGAAAAGGTTTAAGGTCTAATTTTTGGGCTTTTTGAGGAAAGACCCGGGGCACCAGCATACTTTGGTGGCCCCGGATCTGATAGTTAAGGCATGTACATTCGGTAAGTAGTCAAGTGAATAAGGCAATCAATTCAATCAATTCTGGGTGTTGTTTAGCATTTGTAATTCTGTGGTTCTATTGATGACTAGTAGGGAAGCCCTAACTAATAACAGGTAAATGAGTAAGCTTACTGGTACTTAGTAGCCAGCCCCTTTATTTGTAACCCTGTTTTTGATTATTTTTTGTAGTGCGCCCCCTTTTAAGTAAAAAATGAACAGAAATTGATGAATGACGGTTAGTTTTATAGTAACATGACAACATTCTAATCTTAACCCGTATGACAACTACTGACGAACGCCTGTTGATGATTATCAGAAAGGTATCGTGCCTGCGCGATGAAGAGCTGATTGGCCAGATTGAAGGCCTGCTGAACCTGACTACCGCCCCCAGTGACCAGGCCCTGGAAGGTAACGGAGAGGTGGCCAAACTGGATATGATCGAGATGAGTAAAGCCAATATTGCCCCGCACAAAGAAAAAACCCCTGCCCTGCTAGGCTCATGGGGCCATGAAAGTGCTGAGGTGGTGAAACTTATTAATAATTAACAGGCCACAGGCCAATTCATAATTAACAATGAATAATGAATAGACAGAATCTTTAAATTGTTAGTAATTTGCCACCTAAGGCAATATTAATTATTAACTATTCATTATTCATTGAATACCGTTTTCCGTACTGAGCTGCATGTGGCAGCAGGCAAAGCGCAGATATCGCTGGATACCCCCCTGCTCAGTGTAGGGTCGTGCTTTGCTGATGCCATGGGGCAGCGCCTGCTGGCCAACCGCTTTGAGGTACTGAGCAACCCCTTTGGGGTGTTGTTTAATCCGCTTTCGGTATTCAGCCTGCTGCAACACAGCCTGGCAGGCACCCAACCTGGCCCTGACAGCTACCTGGT
>CAZXTW010000677.1:0-4025 GCA_964643525.1 uncultured Roseivirgaceae bacterium | reverse complement strand
CTGGCCAACGCCTTAGAAGAGGCAGATGTAGTGATTGGGGCCATGCGCTCAGAAAAGGGCCGCTCTAACGTAGTGGTTACTGAAGAAATGGTGGCCAATATGAAGCCCGATAGCCTCATTATTGATGTGAGTATAGACCAGGGTGGCTGCATTGAAACTTCTGAAATCACCTCGCACAACCGCCCCATATTTCGCAAGTACGATGTGATACACTACTGCGTACCCAACATACCTTCAAGGGTGGCGCGTACGGCCACCACTGCCTTTAGTAATATATTTACCCCCATGTTGCTTACCATTGCTGAAGCTGGCAGCGTTGACGATATGATTTTTACCCGTAAGTGGTTTATGAAGGGGGTGTACTCATACAAAGGCTACCTGACCAACGAGCACATTGCCCGCAAGTTTAAAATGAAATGCCGCGACCTGCACCTGCTCATGGCCGCCAGGATATAAAAAAAGAGACGCACGCAGTGCGTCTCTTTATATTCTTACAAAAGACGTGATAAATCAACGTCTCTACAAATCTAATTTCTGAACTCTGACTTCAAACTTCTAGCCGAGCGAAGCGAGGTTTTCTTCCAGAGCCTTGATCTTAGCCTGGGCATCAGCTTCCTTTTTGCGCTCGCCTTCTACCACTGCTGGGGGGGCGTTATTTACAAAACGCTCGTTACCCAGCTTTTTCTGCACTGACTTTAAAAAGCCCTGGGTATATTCCAGCTCTCCCTGTAACTTCTTGCGCTCTTCTTCTACGTCAATCTCTACCGTTACAGGCACCGAGCACTCGTGCTGCTTAATCACAAAGTTCACTGCCTGCTCTGCCTTTTCGGCGGTAAACGCCAGTGCATCAAGGTTGGCCATTTTCTTGATGGCCGCTTGAAACTGCTCAAAGGCACTTTGGTCGGTGGTGTTGATGTTGAGCTGCAACGCCTCGTTGGGCGAGAGGCCCTTTTGCTGGCGGATGTTCCGCACATTTGAAACCACCTCAAAGGCCAGTTCTGCCTGTGCAAGCAACGCTTTGGCGTTGGCCTGGTCAGCATATGGGGCAGGCCACTGGGCCACAATCAGGCAATCGCCTTCAGCGCGCTTGGCCAGCCTGTGCCACAGGTCTTCGCTAATAAACGGTATAAACGGGTGCGCCAGCTTCAGCAGGTCTTCAAAAAAGGCAATGGTTTGCTTCAGGGTGGCTGCATCAATCGGGTCGCCATAGGGTGGCTTGACCATTTCAAGGTACCACGAGCAGAAATCGTCCCAAACCAGCTTGTAGGTGGCCATGAGGGCGTCACTAATGCGGTACTTGCTAAAGTGGTCTTCAATTTGTGCCAATGCCTCATTAAAGCGGGCAGTAAACCAGGCAATGGCCGTAGCATTGTGGCTGCCATCGGCTGTTTCGCTCACTTCCCAGCCATCTACCAGGCGGTAGGCGTTCCAGATTTTATTGGCAAAGCTATAGCCCTGGGCGCACAGCTTCACGTCAAACTTCAGGTCGTTGCCAGCAGGCGAGCTCAACAGCATACCCACACGCACCCCATCAGCCCCGTGCTCATTAATCAGCTCTAGCGGGTCTGGCGAGTTACCTAATGATTTTGACATTTTACGGCCCAGCTGGTCACGCACAATGCCGGTCAGGTACACATTCTTAAACGGCATTTCGCCTCGGTACTCATACCCGGCAATAATCATACGTGCCACCCAGAAAAACAGAATCTCGGGGGCCGTTACCAAATCATTGGTGGGGTAGTAGTACTGTATATCAGCATTGTTGGGCTCATTAATGCCGTTAAACACCTGTATAGGCCACAGCCATGAGCTGGCCCAGGTGTCCAGCACATCTTCTTCCTGGCGCAGTTGCTCAGCGGTAATATTGGGGTCAATGGCTTTGGCTTTTTCCAGCGCTAGTTCAGCTGTTTCGGCTACCACCACCTGCCCTTCGGGCAGGTAATAGGCCGGTATGCGGTGGCCCCACCACAGCTGCCGTGAAATGCACCAGTCGCGCACATTCTCCATCCAGTGGCGGTACGTATTGATGAACTTCTCTGGGTATACCTTAATATCGCCGTTCAGCACGTGTTTCAGGGCAGGCTTTGATATTTCCTGCATATTCAAAAACCATTGCTCGCTCAGGCGGGGCTCAACCACAGCATCAGTACGCTCACTATGGCCTACCTTATTCTGCATCTCCTCTACCTTAACCAGCAGGCCCTGTGCTTCCAGGTCTTTGGCTATTTGCTTGCGGGCTGCAAAGCGGTCTTGCCCAACATAAAACTGGGCCTTTTTACTTAATGTACCGTTGGGGTTTAGCGCATCTATCACCTCCAGGCCATGGCGCTGGCCAATTTCGTAATCATTAATATCATGCGCGGGCGTTACCTTCAGGCAGCCCGTACCAAACTCCATCTCCACATAATCATCAGCAATGATGGGCACCTCACGGCGTACCATAGGTATAATGGCCTTTTTGCCAACCAGGTGCTGGTACCGCTCATCATTGGGGTTTACACACACGGCTGTATCGGCCAGTATGGTTTCTGGGCGCGTGGTAGCAATGGTTACATACTCGTCAGTGCCAGCAATGGGGTAGCGTACATGGTACAGCTTGGCAGCCTGCTCCTTATATATTACCTCTTCATCGCTCAGGGCAGTCAGCCCCTGTGGGTCCCAGTTTACCATGCGGTACCCCTTATAAATATGGCCCTTCTCGTACAGGTCAACAAATACCTTAATAACGGCCTTATAATAATCGTCGTCAAGGGTAAAGGTGGTGCGCTCCCAATCGCAGCTGGCCCCCAACTTTTTAAGCTGTTCCAGAATAATGCCACCATACTTGTGCGTCCAGTCCCAGGCGTGTTCCAGAAACTTTTCGCGGCCTATCTTGCGCTTGTCAATGCCCTCCTGCTTCAGCTTGGCCACCACTTTGGCTTCGGTGGCAATACTGGCATGGTCAGTGCCCGGCACCCAGCAGGCGGCTTTGCCTTCCATACGGGCCTTGCGCACCAGCACATCCTGGATGGTGTTGTTCAGCATGTGCCCCATATGCAGCACACCCGTTACGTTGGGTGGTGGAATGACGACACAGAACGGCTCCTTAGATGGATCGGGCTCTGAGTGAAAAAAGCCCTTTTCCATCCAGTGCTGGTACCACTTTTCTTCAATCTCGGTCGGATTAAATTTTGATGATAATGACATGGTTGTAAAGGGTAAATCAATGAAACATAATTGTGACCGGCAAAAGTAGCTTTTCAATTGATAATGAACAATTGAGAATTGAAAATGATGTCCTTCGGCAGGCCTTCTGGTTGTGGCTGCTAGTAAACGCTAAGCCCCTAAAGTTTATTAGTGGCCCTCACTAGTAAACGTGCGTTACCTAAGCAGTGCAAAACAGGTGCGTTAGTAAACGATAAGCCTCTAAAGTTTATTAGTGGCTCTCACTAGTAAACGTATGTTACCTAAGCGGCTCAAAACAGGTTCACTAGTAAACGCTAAGCCTCTAAAGTTTATTAGTAGCTCTCACTAGTAAACGTACGTTACCTAAGCGGCGCAAAATAGGTTCACTAGTAAATGATAAGGGGTTAAAGTTTATTAGTGATTGCTGCTAGTAAATGATAACTGCTAAAAGTTTACTAAATTTGCATATCTAACTTCTAAGGTCAAACCTCTAACTTCAATTGAGACGCGATAAATCGCCGTCTCTACATTCTAACTTCTAAAATGGAATCAATTCGCGACCGGGTAGGGCATTTTGTAACCTCCACCACTGTGGGCGAGGTGGTAAAGGCCTATGTGCCACGTAACCTGCCTCTGGCCCCGCCCTTAGATATGCCCCGGTTAGACGGGCTGCTGGCCAAAGCCAACCAGCAACTGGGCCGGTTAGATGCTTTTGCCGAGCTGCTGCCTGATGTTGATCTGTTCATTTACTACTACATCAGAAAAGAGGCCGTATTGTCGTCCCAAATAGAGGGTACGCAGTCGTCTGAAGTACTCCCTTAAAAGCAGACAGTAGTTTAAGGATTAATAAACCACTAAAT
>CAZXTW010000676.1:0-4025 GCA_964643525.1 uncultured Roseivirgaceae bacterium | reverse complement strand
TAACAGGCACCCAGGCCGATACATTGAAGGTATATGTAAATGAGGGCACAGGCAGTGACCAGTTGATTTACAGCGGTGCCGCACAAGATGGTTCTGAAGCCTTTACGCATACCTTTGCCAACGCGTTTACCGGTACCATTACCGCAACACTTACCAACAGTACCGGCCAGACTGTGAGCAGCACCAGCATGCCCATTACCGTTAACCCGGCCAACAGTTTTGAGCTGGCCATTAACAACTTCACTGAAGGGCAGCGGCATTCGGTACAGGATGCCCTGTTTCCGCTGTACAGCCTTTCGGGCAGTTACGGCAGCGTGTACCGGGTGCAGGTAGCTACAAAAGGTGTGAGTGATGCTGACGAGTATGTGATTAGCAATTACTACAGTTACCCGCTTTCTACCTATTCTGGTAAGGTGCTTTTCAGTGGTGATGTAGGCCTGATGGAACTCATTGTACGTGCTTATGACATCAATGATAATTTGTTGGAAGAAGACCGTGTAACGATAGAGGTTGTTGAAACTGCCATTGAGTTCCTGACAGTTGCCGAAGGCGATGCGTGGCTGCTTGGAGTGCCCGATACCATTGGCTTTTACTTTAATGCTGGCGACCTGCTGGTTGACAGCCTGCGCATTACCTCAACTGTGGGCAGCAACCCTGCCGTGCAGGTGGCCACGGTGGCCGCATACAATGATGTGTTTTACCTGCCCCATACCATTTTCCAGGCAGGCAGCACCACCATCAGGGTAGAGGCCCTGGCAGCCGATGGCTCAGTGGTGTTTAGCAATAACGTGGCCATAAACGTGGCGCAGGGTTTTGACCTTGCCATTACAGCACCAGCCAATAACAGCACTGTAGTAACTGGTAATGCCCTGGCCATAGCCCTTGATGTAACCCAGGGTGGTGCCCTGCACTCAGTACGGGTACAGCTGGCAGGCAACAGTGGCTTCAGCACCTTTGCCATTGACAGCCTGGCGGCAGCAACAGGCACCCTGAACTACAGCTACACCATCAACACGCAGTGGGAAGGCCAGCTGGTGGCCGAAGGGTTTGACCAACAGGGCAACCTGCTGGCTACTACTACCGCCAACATTGCGGTGGTGAACCCCGCACAGTTTACCCTTGCCATAGCCTACCCAACTGATGGCAGCTTTTTGCAATGGGGCCGCAGGGTACACCCACAATTTGCCCTGAGCGGTGACTACACTGAGGTAAGCTACGTTGAGCTTTGGGTTGATGACTATGTGTACTATACCTACACTGACCTGGCGCCCACCTCGTGGGCGGGTACCAACTTCTCAGTGGGCCTGAACAACATCAGGGCCAAGGCTTACAACAGTGCCGGTTATGTACTTCAGGAAACCGATACCACTTATTTTACCATGTACTTATCAGATGCCCAGCTGCTTACCCCAGAGCAAAACCAGTCGTTTGGTATAGGCAGCGCCATTGACGTTTCGTTTAGTGTTGACAACGAGGCTGAAATTGCCACAGTTAATATTTACCAGGACGACGATGCCGCCTATAACGATGTGCTGCTGCACACCTTTACCCCGGCGGCCAACTATTCAGGTACTGAAAGCTTCAGCTTTTCTATGAATGAAGTATGGAACGGCCACCTGCGGTTAGAGGCTGTGAATGCCAGCGGCCAGGTGCTTATTGCTGACTCAGTGGCCATGTTTGTAACTGAAGCGGCTGCATTTACCCTTGCGGTTACTGCCCCTGTTGATGGTACCTACAGCTATGCTGGCAACACCGTGTCGCCCCGGTTTACACTTGCTGGTGATTACAGCGAGGTAGCCGCAGTAGAAATGTATGCCAATACCTGGAACTTCAACGACTACACTTCGTTCCCTGTCAGTACCTGGTACAACATCAATTACCCCTGGTCAGGGCCGTTAACCGTAAAAGCGGTAGCTGTAAACAGCAGCGGAGCCATACTGGCAGAAGATGAAGTAACCATTGAGCTAATCTGGTCACAAGTATCGTTCAGCAGCCCGGCTGAAGGTGCTGCCCTGGAAACAGGCACGGCCAGTACCATTACGGTAAACGTAGAGAACGATGGCGACTTTGACGTGGTGCGTGTTTACCGTGATGATGACGGCCCACACAATGACGAGCTGATCCATACCTTTGTGCCGGCAGCGCAATTCAACGGCACAGAGTCGTTCAGCTACACGTTCAATGCAGAGTGGATTGGCCGCCTCAGGGTAGAAGGCCAGCGCACTGATGGCACTGTGCTGTCACAGCAGGAGGTAAACATTGGTGTATACAACCCAGGCCAGGCCACTACCATTTCACTGTACGAGCCTTACGAGGGCCAGCAAATACCCTGGAACCAGCAGTTCCCCATTAAGTTTACCCTGGGGGGCAATACCAGTGCCGTTAACAAGGTAGAAATTACACGTGGTGGTGACCTGCTGTTTACCTACACCAACTTGCCTGTGAGCTACTTCAACACCATAGCCTACTATGGGTGCAACTGTAACCTTACCTTTACAGCTACTGCTTATGATGCAGCTGGCAACGTACTTGCGGCAGATGATGTGACCATTTACCTGTACCAGCCTGCCACACGCACCAGTACCCTGCCTGTAACTGGCGAGCCCGTAATGAGCAAGCCAGGCCAGGAGGCCAAGGTTGAGTTAAGCCTGTACCCCAACCCCATTGGCAATGAGGTAACCATACAGGTGGCAGGCCAGGCAGCCATTGATTATATAGATGTGCTCAATGCCGCAGGTGCGCACATCGAAACACTGTTGCCCCAGGCCTATGAAACCAACCAGGTGCAGGCCCAGATGAGCCAGTTGCCCAAAGGCGTTTACCTGTTCAGGGTGGTGCTTAGTACCGGGCAGGTAATTAACAAAAGGGCTATTAAGCAATAAGCTTTAAAAAACAACATAGCAAAAAGCCCCGCATGTATGCGGGGCTTTTTTGTTGGCTGTTATTGAAAATACTCGCTGGGCTTTTTGCCAAAACGGGCCTGGTACAGCTTTGAAAAGCGTGTCACGTGGTTCATGCCTATGGTATAGGCCACGGCAGTGGGGTTGCCATATATACCCTGCTCTAACAGGTAGCGGGCATGCTGTAGAGCAACCTCCTGCTGGTATTGCTTGGGTGTAAGGCCTGTAATACTTTTTATTCTTCGCTGTAGCTGCCGCTCACTTAAATTAAACTGCTGGGCCAGCTCACTTACTCCAAAGGCTTCATTTTCAAGCTCAGCCCGTATAGAGTCTGCCACTGTGTTTATCCACTCATTATCATGAGGGTGTGGTGGCTCGTGGCCCTGACCTGTGGGCATATCTGCCATGGCACTGCCTACAGCTACTGCCTGGGCTGGCAGCGCATTGGCCTTTAGGCGGGCATCATAATGAGCCAATAAATTACGCGTGCGGGCCAGCAACTCTTGTGTTGAAAATGGTTTTGACAGGTAATCGTCAACGCCCATTGTCAGTGCTTCAAGCTTATGGCATTCGTTACTTAGCGCAGTAAGCATAATTACTGGCAGGCCATGTGTTTTGCTGTTTTCTTTAATATGTTTAAGCAGGGCATAACCATCAAGCTCAGGCATCATGACATCACTCACCACCAAATCAACCGGTTTATTGGCCAGCACCTCAAGGGCTTGCTGGCCATTGGCTGCAAGTAATACATGGTAGTGCGGCCGCAGTAAGCCAGCAATGTACCGTTGCATATCAGGGTGGTCTTCAACTACCAATACATGGTGGGCCTGTTCATGACAGGCTGCTACAGTCAAGTCGTGGTTCATGGCAACTGGGTGGGCAATATCGGGTGTGGTAAGCAGTTCTTTTGCGTTTGCGGGTGGTGTTACCTCATTATATGGCAGGGCCAGTGTAAATGTGCTGCCCTTGCCCAGGCCACTTACCACACGTAGGGTGCCGCCCATAGCCAGGGTCAGTTCTCGGGCCAGTGCCAGGCCTATACCACTACCATACTGAAAAGTGCTGTCAGGTTGCTGCCCCTGGTAAAAGCGGTCAAAAATATAAGGCGGGTATTCTTCAGCTATA
>CAZXTW010000675.1:0-4033 GCA_964643525.1 uncultured Roseivirgaceae bacterium | reverse complement strand
CCCCCCGCCTGGCCGAGTGGCTCAGCTACCAGTACACTGAAAAGGGCCCCGGGGCTACCACCGTAGTTGAACAAAAAACAGGTAGCCTTAGCGATTGGGCTGGCAACAACCGGGTTACAGCCGTGCAAATATTGCCCCCAGCGCAACCCCAATGGGGCGATAACCCCAATGGCACGCCCCTGCCCAGGCCTGCCACCCCGCTGCCTTACAGGTCATTCAATTTTCCTGACTACATGCCGGCAGGGCGGGCCGTATTTCCGCGTTTTGTGTATGAAATCAATACCCCCTCGTTCAGGGCCTTTTTGCAACGCAAGCTGGCAGACGCCCTGCCTGTAGGGCAACTGGCCAGGGTAGCCTATGCCGGGCAAGATGCCCTGAGCAGGCTCATTGCCTGGGCGCAGGCCTGGTTTAAAGGCCTGCTGCTGGTCTATCAAAAGCAAAACCCCAAAATAATAGGCTATAACCTGGCCACTGGCCCCATAAAGCAAGCCATAAAAAACACAGGCCAGCCACTAACAGAGGCCGAAAAAATAGTCATGGCACAGGCCCGGCAGTCCGCCTACTACCTGTGGCTGTACCTCATGGCACCACAAACTGCAAAAGGAGGTGCCCATGCATAACACACACCTCATAAACAGCCACACCTTTGAGCTATCGCTTGACCAGCAGGCCTATGCCAACGAGCTGTATGACAAAATCCGCCACCTGTTTTACCACCAGCTACAAGCAGGCCTGACACAACTCATGGACCAGCTACAGCTTAACAACCAGGTAGTTACGCTAAACAAAGTAGAGCTTAACCTGGGCACCATACCTTTTGAAAGCCTTGACCATGCCCTGGTGCCACGCCTGCTTGAAGAGCTGCGCCTGCAACTGCAAGGGCACAGCCTGGCCACCACCACCCAGGGTGGGCAAAGCAAAACATGGCCACAGGCACAGTTAACCCTGCTGCAGGGGTACCTGCACCAGGGCACCCTGCCCTGGAATGCCACCAGCAGCGCCAGCCAGCTGTGGTACAACCTGGCTATGCAAACCCCGCAGGCACTGGGCAGCATGCTGCACACCTATGGGCACAACATACCCGTAAGGCAACGCATTGCCAACCACATGGTGGGGCACCTGGCCACCCTTATACTACAGGCCATTGAGCCTGCCCATGCCCCGGTAATAGAAAGCTACCACCAGCATTTGGTACGCCTTAACCACAACAGGGCATACATACCCCAACAGGGCCGCCCCCTTGAGCGGCACCTCTGGTGGTTTATATTAACCTACCTGCTGGTACAGCAAACCACAGCCTTCAACACAAAGGCCATGGTAAAAAGCACCCTACGCCAGCTGGCCAACCGCCATGGGGTAAACTTTAGTGAACTCATTGAGCTGCTTGCCCACGGCCTGCAAACCTGGCAACTGCCACATGCCCCTGCCCTGATGGGGGCCGTGCGTGACATTGCCCTTGAATACCAGCTGGGCACCGCCCCTGCCATTGCACAGGCCAATGCCACGCCAAATGCGGTAGCCCCCCTGTGGGCCGGCATACGGCAATACCTTGAAACAGGCCAGACCATGGGCATTGCCCACACGGTAGAGCTGGGCAGCCTTTCATACACCCTGCAAACCGTGCTGCAGGCCAATAGCCCCGGCGTGGCCCGCTGGCTGCACCAGCTGCCACAGCCACAGCCTGTGGTGCACCGCCTTACCCACCAGCTTAGCCTGGCCGTGCCGCCGCTGGTTATAAAAGCGCTGGTACCTACTGAGCACGAGCAAATTACTGAGTACCACGGGCAGCTAACCCACCTGCACACCCATGACCCACTGGTGCCTACCAGCACCACCGTGCTGCAGCGCGACCTATGGCAATGGATGCTGCTGGGCCTGCTAGAACACAAAGGCTCGCGCTTTAACCAGCGTCAATACCTGGGGGCACTGCTGCGGCAAATGGCCCGGCACCACAACCTGCAATATGAGGCCCTGCTGCTGCAGGTAGTAACGCTGGCCCAGCGCTACACCAAAGCCAGTGCGCGCGCGCAGCAGTTCCTTACCCTGGTACTTGAGCTGGCCACTGAGCTGCCCACACAAACTGAAGCTGCCGGTGGCCCCCTGCGGCACCAGCGCAACCACCAGGCAGAAACCCTGGAGGCATTGAACCTGCTGCTGGGCCTGTGGGCCAACCGCCAAACGGCCTCTACCCAACAGCAGCGTGGGCTCAAACTGGCCCTTGAGCGCTACCCCGAGGCTGCCCTACAGCAGCTCAGCCAGTACGCCCACCAGCCCTGGGTGGCAGAGCAAATTGCCCGCACCCTTACTGAAAGCCAAATACCCTGGCTGGCCACACAAATAAGCCACCGCCACAGCGCCACCTTTGCCCACTGGTGGGCACAAATCAATACCGCCCAACAGCACCTGGGCACGCACTTTGGCATGGCCCAGCCGGCCTTTCCGTGGCTGGCCACCGTAGTGACGCAGGCCCTGCTGCAACAACACACCGCCCAGCCTCAACAACTAATGGCCACCGTGGTTACTGCCTGGGTGCGCAAGCTGGGCAAACCAGCCGCAGCCATACAACAGGCACTTGCCAGCAGCCAGTTGGCCCTGGCCTGGCCCGAAGGCATGGCCTATGCCACAGAGGCACCACACCACACACCAGCCACAGCAAAGCCAGCGTTGGCCCAGTGGCAACAGCAACTAACCCAGCTATGGCAGCAGCCACAGGCAGCCACCACACAACAAATGCAGGCCTGGGTGCAACAGCTTGAAGCCCTGCTGCCCGGCCAGCCAGCCGCCATGCGCACTGCCCTGCGCAATGCCCCTAAGCCTGAGGCACTGGCGCTGGTATTGGCCCACCTGCCCTTTACGCTATGGCTGCGTACAGTAGCCCTCTTAACCAATGCCACCACCCACCAGGCCACCCTGGCCTGGCAGCAGGCAGCCAGGCATGTAAGCAGGCAAGGGCTCAGCACCAGGCAGCAACAGCAGCTGCGCCACCACCTGAGCACCCTGCTGGCCACCACCAGGCAAATAGATGTGCTGGTGGGCCAGCTGCGCCAGCAGTGGCCCGGCACCAATACAGAAGCGGCGGCTGAAGCTACACAAGAGGCCATTTGCATTCCCTCTGAAGTGAGCCTTACCGCCCAGCAGTTTACTGCTTCATTGATAGAGCTGCTCAGCACCCTGCACAGCGGGCAAGCCACCAATACCGAGGCTGCCCTGCTGGGCCTGGCCACGGCCCTGCACCAGTACCCTGGCACCCTGAAGCAAGTGCTGGGCAGCATACCTGCCACCAGCACCCTATGGCAGCAACTGGTAACCACCTTTACCGCTGCTGAAGTGACAAGGGTAATGGCCCTGTGGTGGGGGCAGGCCAATGCAGCCGTGCTGCGCACCACCAAAGCCTCTGTGCACCTGGCGCAACTGCTGGGGCAGGCACTGGGCACCACCGCCCCTACGCCCACCCTGCCCTGGGTACAAACCACGCTGCTGCACTGGCTGCGCAGCACCAACGGCGGGCAAACCGGCACCCCCTGGGCCAGCTACCTGCAAAACCACCTGGCCAAACATTGGGGCATAGCGGCCACACAGCTCAAAACTAACCTGCCTGCCAAACAGCAGGCAGCCCTACTCAAAGCATGGCAGGCCCTTGACCCGCACATGGCTGCACCCAAAACCCAAAGGCCAGCCCCAGCGGTATGGCGCGGCCCGGCCGATGCTGCCCCCCTGGTGCAGCTGCTGGCGCAGCAGCTGGCCAACCCCGAGCCACAGGCCTTACAGGCAGCAGGCTATAGCAGTATTGACCAGCTAACGGCTTACCTGTTAGACTACCACGAGGGTGCCCTGTGGCAGGCACTGCAACAACTAACCCAGCAGCAACAGCAGGCCTGGCTGCAACAAACCAATACCAGCCAGCACACCCAATTGCTAAAACGGCAGCCCGGCCTGGCTGGCCGTGCCGCCCGCCTGTTGCAATTACTTAGCCGGCAGCTAACCCAGGCAGGCTACCACCAAACCACCACCTGGGTGGCACAGGCCACCACAG
>CAZXTW010000674.1:0-4037 GCA_964643525.1 uncultured Roseivirgaceae bacterium | reverse complement strand
CAAAGTGAAGACTACAACCTGTCGGTTGCCCTTCGACAGGGTAGCTTTCAAACGTTCTTTACATTCATCTTCTACTTAACACTGGCCTTTGCAGGCTTTGAAACACTAACCTTTGTAACTGTTGCCGGCCTCGTTACTATATACCAGTTTTGGATCCACACTGAAACCATTGGCAGGCTTGGGTTTTTAGAATGGTTCTTAAACACACCTTCACACCACAGGGTGCACCATGGCCGTGACCCAAAGTATATTGATAAAAACCATGCAGGGGTATTTATCATTTGGGATAAACTATTCGGCACCTTTCAGGCAGAAGAAGAAAAGCCCACCTACGGCATTACCACCCCCATAAACAGTTGGAACCCCGTTTGGGTTAACCTGCAACACTTTGCCATACTGGGCAAGCAACTGCAACAGGCTAAAGGCATAAGTAATAAAATGGGGCTATTATTCAGAAAGCCCGGCTGGCGCCCTAAAGAAATGGGTGGCTACCAACACCCGGCTGCCGTAAACCAAAACACTTACCATAAATACAGTACCAAAGCCCCACTGGCCATTAACACGTATGCCCTTGTTCAATACCTGCTTGCCTTAGCGGGCACCGCCCTTTTTTTATTTAATGTGGCAGCTTTTGGCCTGCCCCAAAACCTGTGTATCTCAGCCCTGCTTATACTAACCATTGCCAACTGTGGGGCCTTTTTTGAAAACAGGGCGTGGGTTTGGTTTGCAGAAGTATTTAGGGTATTAGCCACCTGCTTATGCCTGCTGTACATTACCCACTTCCAGGCATTATTCTGGGTACAGGCCACTATTGCTGGTGGCTCTGCCTTAACTTTGCTTTGGTTATGGCGTTTGTACCGAACCCAACAATCAGTTAGTACGGCAACTTCTAAATAATACATGAAAAACCAATTTCTTTTTGTGGCAATGGCATTCATTGCTTTTTGCTTTGCCAGCTGCGGTAGCTCTGAAATTACAATCAAGCAGTTTGACCACAAGGCCTGGCGTGCCGACACGAACGGCTGCAATGGCTCAAGGCTTGGCATGGCCAGCACATTAATAAGCCAAAAAGATGCCCTTATCCGGCACAACCAAAACGAAATTGAAGCCTACCTGGGCAAGCCTGATGAGCATGAGCTGTATGAAAGAAGCAGAAAATACTTCTTCTATTACCTTGAACCAAATACTAAGTGTAATAACACCAGCACTGCCCAATACCCTGCCAGGCTTTCCATTAGGTTTAATGCCATGGGTTTTGCCAATGAAATTCTCATTATGCGCTAGCCAGCCCCCTTCAGTTTCTTTTTTTGGTACGGCATGCGATTAGCTGCCCAAAATACAGTATCTTGCCCTGAGTTGGTAGTATAGAAATTGATGTAAATATGTCCGATAAAGCGGCTAGCCAATTCCACATTCAATTAGATAAAGAGGAATATCAACAAGTAGAGCAAGAAACGATTGCAGCCATTCATCGTGGGGCTGATCAGGTAATTCAGTATTTTATTTACGGCTTATTCATCTTAGGGCAACTCATTGCCTTTGCTGATAACACATGGCTGTTATCGTTAGGCTTTGGCAGCTTTTTTCTTGTTTCCTATATTCTAGCGCGCCGTTACCTGCCAGGCACTAGCTGGCACAACTTAACCATTGCGCTGGCTTTGGCCTCATTTCCCATTCAGTACATGGCTCAGCTGCCTCAAAGCAGTTTACCCTATCTGCTGTTTTTTGTACATCCGGCCCTCCTGGTGCTTTTTCAAAACTGGCGCCTATTCATGGCTTACTTCATTGTGCTGTTAGGTTATGTAGCCATACCCCTAATAGTATACTTTGTGTTAAATCAAGTAGAAAATGAAACGGTTAACAGCATCGTTCAGCTGGTTATAGCGCCTCAAACCTTAATTGTATTTTTACTGTTGCTGGCTACTGAATGTATTGTTCTGTCGGTATTTGCCCAACGCATCAGAGACAAACGCTTAAGTGCTGAAACATTAAGGCTGCAGTTCCAGAAGCAAATTAGCAACATGCAAAAAAACATTGGCTTTGCCGAAGCCATTGCCGGTGGTGACTTGGCCGTTGAATATACCAGTGAAGAAGGTGATATTATTGGCCATTCACTGCTTGAAATGCGGCAAAGCCTCAACAAAGCTTCGCAAGAAGACAGGCAGCGCTCATGGGCCACTCAAGGCATTGCAGCTACTGAAGAAATTCTTAGGCTATACAATAAAAGCTTAGACGAGCTGGCCTATAAGGTAATTGCCCACCTGATAAAATACCTGAATGCCAACCAGGGCGGCATCTTTATTTTAAATGACGACGACGAGTCGCAACCCTTTCTTGAGCTTAAGGGTATGATTGCTTTTGATAGAAAAAAGTACCTTGAAAAGCGCATAGAAGTTGGCCAGGGCATGGTTGGCCAGGTATTTAGAGAAAAGGTCACAACGTTTATGACCGACATTCCGGCAAACTACATCCACATCACCTCAGGCCTGGGCGATGCCCCTCCAGGCTGCCTTACCCTGGTGCCTCTTAAAATGGAAGATCAGGTAATTGGTGTGATGGAAATTGCCTCTTTCAGCCCCTTCAAGCCTCATGAAGTAACATTTTTAGAAAAAGTGGCCGAAAGCATTGCTTCAACCATCATCTCAAGCAAAAACAATGAGCGCACTCAAAACCTCTTGCAAGAGTCGCAAGAGCTAACCGAGCAAATGCGTGCCCAGGAAGAAGAGGTACGGCAAAATATGGAAGAGATGCAGGCCACCCAGGAAGAAATGCGCCGGCAACAATCTGAAATTGAGCAAAAAGAAGCCAACCTCAACGCATTAATTAACAATACAGACGACTCTATCATTACCATTGACCGCAAGTACCGGGTACAGGTAATTAACCAAACCTTGCGTGCAAGGTATGCCGGCACCCAGTTTGCAGGCATTAAAGAAGGGGCCAATGCCTTAGATATGCTTGGAGACGTACTTGACGAATGGAAAGAATACTACGATAGGGTGTTAGAAGGCGAGACACTGCAGTTTATTAAAGAAAGCTCTGTAAAGGGTGAAGAAACCACCTACAGGCAATACTTCCTGAACCCCATTAAGGGTACTGATGGGCAAATTGTGGGCCTGTCTGTATTTTCACGCGATGTAAGTGATATAAAACGCACAGAAATCAAAAACAGGCAGTTAATACGTGACTTGCAGCAAAAAGAAAAACTGTTTGATTCTGCCTTTTACAACATACAGCTAAGCCCTGAAAAGCACATACAGCGGGTCAATGACTTATCATTAAAACTACTGGGCTACCAGCGTGAAGAACTCATTGGCAGGCACATCAATGACTTGCTGGCCAATGAGCATATGCTTAGGCAAGGCCTTACAGTAATGGAAGATGAAGAAGTATGGCATGAAGAGGTAGAACTGGTTGATAAGGGCGGCCAAACACACCGCGTTAAGTGTGCTGCCACCACCATACTAACCACCAGAAATGAACCCGACTGCTACATACTTACCTTTTACAAATAAGTACTAAAAGCAGTAATTTCTGCATCAGGCCGTTCGTTAATGATCAAAAAAACAACCCTGCAACATTGAATACGCATACTAAAAGGCGCTCAAGGCCATCAACAAAATTCATACTCATCATCTGCCTGGCGGTATTATCGTTGCTGGCAGGCTGCTCTTTAATGAATAATGGTGAAGGTGGTCAAAAAAAAGAGAAAAAAAGAGTGACCTACGTAGTAAAGCCTATTAACAGAAACAGGTACTACAAACCGGGCAAAGACCGCAGAAAGCGCAGGGTAAAAAGAGTAAGGTTGAAAGACCCCAAACCAAAGCAACCCAAAAAAAAGGCCGCCAAAGATACCACGCAAACCAACAGCTTTCAGCCTGATGCTGATGCTTTCCCTACTGAAGAGACAGATAGCCTGCCCTACTGGCCACAGTAACCATACCGGGCCTTGATGCTGCCCGCCCCTGCCGAACCATATAACACAAAACCGTGTTGGCCAAGAAAGTTAAATACAATGGATGTTAGTAAGCTGATTG
>CAZXTW010000673.1:0-4056 GCA_964643525.1 uncultured Roseivirgaceae bacterium | reverse complement strand
TTAATTGCCGTTTTAAACCTTTGGCCAGTTGTGGCCTCTAAGCCATACAATACACAAAAAAACACACACGAATCAACAGAGTAATGAAGCAATTTCTGATTATCGTATTCCTTAGCCTGGCCTGTATGTTTGGGGCAAGCGTACAATCACAGGCACAGGTAGTAGTGGCTGTAAAGCCTGCCCGCCCCAAGGTGGTGGTGGTCAAGCCTGCCCGGGCGCGCCGTGGTTATATTTGGGTTGATGGGCACTGGAAATGGAACAAACGCACTAAAAATTATACCTGGGTTAAGGGCCGTTGGGTGCGTGCCCGCAGGGGCTTTACCTATGTGCCCGGCCGCTGGGTAGCAGCCCCAGGGGGCTTTAAGTGGGTAGCCGGCCACTGGAAACGGGGGTAACCGCACTTACAGGTAATAGTATTGAACCAACAGGGCGCATGATTATGCGCCTTTTTTGTTTTAAACTTTAGGGTGTTTTGATTCGTTAAGCCATACAGGCATGAAAGAAAGGCAGGGCAACCTTTGTTAAATGGCCCTGTACATTTATTTTTGGCGATTGCTTTCAAAGCATCGCCCTGTGGGTATGGTACTGCGGATGGCCTGTAGTGTAGAAATTCATTGAACCAATTAGCGGCACGTGAAATACTTCAAGTTTTATATTTTAAGCATTGTGGTCATTATTATTGACCAGGTGAGTAAGCTCCTGGTTCATTTTAATATGGAACGCGGAATTATTGGAGAGATTTACGTGCTTGGCGATTGGTTCAGGCTGCACTATTTACTGAACAAAGGCATGGCCTTTGGCATGGAGATAGATGCCGAGTATGGCAAAATGATTTTAACCCTGTTTAGAATTCTGGCCATTATTGGTATTGGGTATTATATGTACCGCATGGCCAAAAGTAAAGCACACCCCGGCCTGGTGTGGTGCCTTGCCCTGATTTTTGGTGGCGCCATAGGCAACGCCATTGATAGCACTTTTTATGGGGTATGGCTTAATAATGCCCCTGCAGGCTCACCTACACCGTGGTTTCATGGGCAGGTGGTTGATATGCTGTATTTTCCTATTGTAGAGGGCAATTACCCCGACTGGCTACCCTGGGTGGGTGGCAACCGTTTTCAGTTTTTCAGGCCCGTATTTAATATTGCCGATACTTCTATATTTATTGGTGTGGTGTTGATACTGCTGTTCCAGAAACGCTACCTCAATTACAAAAAGAAGGAAGATGGCCAGATAAACGAAGCAGCTACAACTGCCCCCCACAGCCCTGTCAGTGAAGCAGATGAGGGCACCACTGATGGTAACGCCAGTGACTATACCCATGGCCATACTGACAATGGGGTTGAGAAGGTAACTTCTTTACCAGATACTGATGGCAGCACCCCTGACACCCCCACTAAAAAAGACGACGAGTAGCCTGACTAGCTAAATAAGGGCAATGTACTGAACTGGTTGTTGAGCACCGCCTTGCTATTGGCCCCCAGCCACTGGTCAATTAAGGTAGCGTATACCTGCCTGAAATCTACCTTATATTTAATATCACCTTCCTGGTCAAGATCAGTCAGGTCAGGGGCATCGTTATAAATACCGGGCTGCTTCAGGCCCTCACTAATAACCCACACGTTGTTGCCTGCCCCATGGTCAGTACCGGCACTGGCATTTTGCTTTACCCTGCGCCCAAATTCAGAAAAGGTGAGTATGGCCACTTCCTTGAGGCGGTTGTTTTGCTTCAGGTCTTGCGTAATGGCGCCAACAGCTTCGGCATAACCTTCTAACAGGCGGCCATGCACGTTGTTTTGCCTAATGTGGGTATCAAAACCAGAAAGCCCCACGTAATACACCCTTGTTTTTGAGCCTGAGCAAATCAGCTCTGCCACTGTTTTTAACTGTTTGCCCAGTGCAGTGGCCGGGTAGCGCACACGTGATTTGTAAATGCGTGACTGCTCATACAGATAGTCGGCAGAAGAGACTGTTTCTGCCAGGGTTTTGTACAAAAACTCGTGGTTGCTGTTTTCGGCCTGCTGGTTAGGTACGTCAAGCAACTTTTGGTAGGGGCCAGTACTGATGATTTTATGCAGCTTTTCAGGGTACTGCACAGCCAGGCCCTTGCTGTTTTTGCCCTTCAGGGCCAGCCCCAGTGTATCAGATACCTGCAGGGCATACAGGGGGTCACTACAGTTGGCGCAGTTGGCATCCAGCAGGCGGCCCACCCAGCCTGTATCAAGGTACTCATGGCTGTGGCTGGCCGTATGCCATATATCCATTGAGCGGAAGTGAGAGCGGTCAGGGTTGGGGTAGCCTACACTGTTAACAATGTTTAGCCAGCCCTGGTCGTACAGCTCTTTTAGTGGCTTCAGGTTGGGGTTCAGGCCCTGGGTGCCATCAAGGTCAAGCACCTCGCCGGGCTGCACGGCTATTTGGCTGCGCTCACGGTAGTACACATCGTTGGTATACGGCACTATGGTGTTGAGGCCATCATTACCGCCACTAAGCTGTATTACAACCAAAATCTTACCTTCATCGGCCGCCAGGCCGCCCAGTTGGTTGGGTTGCTCAAAAGCTTTTAAGAATGCAGGCACCAGCAGGGTGCCGCCAGCGGCCAGTGAGGTTTGTTGTATAAATTTTCTTCTGTTCATGGTTGGGTGCTTTTTGTTGGGCTGGTGCAGGTTAACACATTTGGTACTCTGGCGTGGTTGCGTAGGCACTGGCCAGGTGTAAAAACTGCTGCGTGGCTGTGCCGCTGTAGTTCAGGGCCTTTTCAAGCATGGCCGCTTTCAGGTTGGGGTTAATGCCGGTGGGCAGCATTACCTGCTCAAGGGCATCTGCAATTTGGCGGGCCTCCATGCGCTCAAGGTAAGGGCCAATGGGGCCATGCTGCATGGTAACCTGTAGCTTTTTAAGGTTGCGGCGGGCCAGCACCACGGCGTTGGCGTCACCATCGTCAGTATCTTGCACATCAAGTGCCTCAGCATAAGCCAGCAGGCCGGGCAGGCGCATCCTGAAAGCCAGGCTTGAACTGTCAATCCAGCCGCGGCCACTGGTCCAGCCGCCCACATTGGGCGGAAAAAACAGCACCTGCCCCATAATGCGCTGCAAAAACAGCAGCGACTGGGCATCGTTAAAATAAAACGCCATGTGCTTGGTTAGGCCGGCCAGCAGCTGCACCGGGCTTTTTATCTGGTTGCCCATATACTGCGGCTCATAAAACCAGTCTGCATTAATAATGGTTTTTACCAGCCCGCCAATGTCATAATCGCTTTCATAAAACTGCCTGGCCAGCTGCTGCACCTTGTCTTCATCTACCGTGTCTGACACCAAAAACTGAAATACCTTTTGGGTAATGTACCTGGCCGTTTGTCTGTCGTCAAGCAACATGTCCAATATATCGCCTCCGTCAAAATTACCGGTTTTGCCTCTAAAGGTTTTGCTGTCATAATCATGTATGCGCTGCCTGAATTTAAACTGGCCAAAGCGGTTAAAGCCCCAGCCGGTAAAGGCCCTGGCAGCTTCTTTAATATCTGTTTCTGTATAGTGGCCCCTACCCAGGGTAAACAGCTCCATTACCTCGCGGGCAAAGTTTTCATTGGGCTGCTCTTTTTTGTTTTGCTGGTTGTTTAAGAAGCGCAGCATGGCCGGGTCTTTGGCAACGCCATGCAGCATGTCTCTAAAGCTGCCCAGGGCATGGCGGCGCAGGGTATTGTTTTGCACCTGCACAAAAAAGGGGTTGTTGTTGCGGCAGGCAAAATGGTCGTGCCAGAACAATGTCATCTTTTCGCGTACCATTTCACCGCCCTGGCTCATTTTGTTAAACCAGGCCAGGGCCAGGTCTTTAATATCTTCTTTGGCGGCCATGCGCACCTCCCTGATTTTATCTTTATCCATTAAACTGGGGTTAATGGTTTCAGCAGGGTTTTTAGTAACCAGGGCAAGGGGGTAAGCCTGCCCGGCGCGCTGGGTAAGTATATCAATGGCCTGTGTCAGGCTTAGCTGCTGGCTGTCATACCACTCGGGCAGGGTAATACCAAAGCCTGCCCTGTTGCATAGGTGTATAATTTTTTG
>CAZXTW010000672.1:0-4056 GCA_964643525.1 uncultured Roseivirgaceae bacterium | reverse complement strand
AGTCGGGTAATTCCGATCAGGCATATGGCTATATGGTACAGGCCATGCAATATGCAGAGCAGGCACAGGCTTTTGATGACAGTTTGCGCCAGGTTAGTGTAACTGAAAATGCTGCGGAGTTAGAAAAGCAGTACCAGACCGCCAAAAAGCAGCAGCAGATACTTGAATTAGAAAATAAGAACCAACAACAGGCAGCCCAGAACAACCTGCTGTTGGTAGTGGTAGGGGTTAGTATTGTGTTGCTGGTGGCCGGGGTGTATACCTACCGCAAAATAAAAAGTAAAAACCAGCAGCTGGCCCAGGCCAGCCGCAAGCTGAAAGACAGCAATACCACTAAAGATAAACTGATTGGTATGGTTTCGCATGATTTGCGGCGGCCCATGGACAACCTGGGTATACTGCTGCAATTGATGGACGATCAGGATACCCGTACGTTGCTGGAACAAAACCCTGATTTTGTGGCTGATGTGAAAGATGAATTCAAAACTGTAAATAAGATGCTGCGCGATTTGCTGTTTTGGGTGCTGCTGCAACGCGACAATATGGTGTACAAGGCCCAGCAATTTGCGTTGAATGAGCTCATTGCCAACCAGGTAAATTTAATGAAGCCAGTGTTGAGAAATAAAGCCCTGAACATCATACTGCCCAATACTGATTATGTGCTGAATACTGACCGCGATATGCTGCGCTTTATTTTCCGTAATTTATTGAGCAACGCGGTGCAGCACACCCCAGAGAAGGGCACCATTACGATTGAGACAGAAGCCCATGCTGCCGGCTTTAAAATTATTGTGCAAGATAGCGGCCTGGGCATGGATCAGGCTAAGGTAGAAGGCCTTTTTCAGGTTAATTTCAATGCAGAGGCGTTAGAGCGCAGCAGCAGTGGGGCAGGGGTAGGGCTGAGCTTATGTGCTGACATTGCCAAACGTATGGGGGCCAAGTTGTATGCGCAAAGTACCATAGGTAAAGGCTCTACCTTTATACTTGAGCTGGGCAATACGGTAGTTGCTAAAGGCCCTGCCAATTATGTTGCAGCCACTGTACAATCAAAAAAAACGGTAGTATAGCCATAATTGTTCATGGCTTAACCACCCAATGGTAAAGTATGAATATGGCACAGAGCACAAAAGCACCTATTACGTCATTAATTTAAGCGTTTACGCTATGAAAAAACATGTACCGCTTTATGTATTGCTTTTATTGCTGCACTTACCCGTGCTTACCCATGCGCAGTACGATTCGGCTACCATGGCCCAACTTGATACCATTACGCTAAAAGAAACTTCGTTAGAAGCAGCCAGGCAGGTAAACAGCTATATTGATGCAGGCCAACGGCAGCTAAGTATGGCTTTGGGTGAAAAGTATTTAGCTGTTTTTGACCAGGTAAATGATGTGGGTATGGTTAAGCTTTTGAATTACATGAGCTATACGGCCAGGGCATTGCGGCGGTTTGATCAATCAAAAGCATTTTTAGATGATGCCGGCCTGCGGTTAGCAGCCATTGAAAACCCTGGTAACATGGCAGTTACTTATATGATTGAGCGGGTGCAGTACTTCAGGCAGGTTTCTGAGATAGACTCGGCGGTGTACTACATCCGCCAGGCGTACGCACAGGCCAAGGCATTAGACTATCACTGGGGGGTAATTGGGGCACACTTCAATTTGGCTACCATTCATTATTATACTTATGACAATTACGATAGCGCTTCAATTTATTATATCAAAGCATTACAACTGGCCGAGCAAACCAATGATGTTGGCTGGCAATTAAGAACCTGTGCTGCCCTGGCAGAGGTATACCGGTTTACTGAAAACCATGAGATGCGGGTCAAGTATTTGAACCGATCATTATACCTGATAAATAGTGAAGGCCAGAAAGATTACCTGGACCTGATTTACAAGGGCTTAATGGAGGCTTACCAGGCGTTGCACAGGGCAGATTCAGCCAATTATTATGCCCGGCATTTTATCAATATTGCCCGGAGCAATCAAGACGATTTATTTCTGAAAAAGGGGCTGATGGTACTGGCCGGTAACTGTGTGGACAGGGCAGTTTATGACACAGCTTTGTTGTATTATAACCAGGCAGAGGCAGCCATGCTAAGGCTATTGGCTACAGATAAGAGCCTTCGGTTTAAGAAGAACAACCTGAACGAAGTATACAGGAAAAAAGCAGCTCTGTTTAAACTGACTGAGAATTTTGAATTGGCTGAGTTTAACCTGCGAAAGGCGGCAGAATATATAGATAGCACCCATTTTACAGCCATGGAAGACCTTAATGTTGAGCTTGCTGCCATGGCCAGCCTCAGGGGGCAACCCCAATTGGCCTACCAGCTAATGGCTACAGCCAGGCAGTATGCTGAAAAGACCCGGGCTTATGAAGATAGCTTGCGCCAGGTACGCATTACAGAAAACACGGCTGAGTTAGAAAAGCAGTACCAAACTGCTAAAAAGCAACAGCAGATTCTTGAATTAGAAAATAAAAACCAACAGCAGGCAGCACAAAACAACCTTTTGTGGGTGTTTGTAGGGGTTAGCCTTGTGTTGCTGGCAGCCGGGGTATATACCTACCGAAAGGTGAAAAGTAAAAATGAGCAACTGAACCTGGCTGGCCGCAAGCTGAAAGACAGCAACAATACCAAAGACAAGCTGATTAGCATGGTCTCGCATGATTTGCGCCGGCCTATGGATAACCTGGGTATTTTATTGCAGTTGATGGATAACCAGGATACCCGCACGTTGCTTGAGCAAAACCCTGATTTTATTGCTGATGTGAAAGATGAGTTCAAAACTGTGAATACCATGCTGCGCGATTTGCTGTTTTGGGTGCTGCTGCAGCGTGACAATATGGTGTATAAACCCCAGCAATTTGCTTTACAGGCTTTAATAACCGAGCAGGTGAATTTAATGAAGCCGGTATTGCGCAATAAGGCGCTTCATGTGGTGCAGCATAATACTGATTATGCTATTGAAACAGACCGTGATATGCTGCGCTTTGTGTTGCGTAATCTGCTCAGTAATGCGGTGCAGTACACCCCTGAAAAAGGCACCATTACCATTAAAACCGTTGTTGAAGCAAATACCTTTCGGGTAATTGTGCAAGATACCGGCCTGGGTATGGACCAGGCTAAGTTAAACGGGCTTTTTCAGGTTAAGCTTAACCTGCAGGCGTTAGAGCGCAGCGCCAGTGGGGCAGGGGTGGGCCTGAGCCTGTGTGCTGATATTGCCAGGCGCATGGGCGGTAAACTATTTGCCAACAGTAAGGTTAATGAGGGGTCTGAATTTATTTTGGTACTACCCATGAATGTAGTAACAAATCGCAATCAGGCCTATGCAACCCAAGCGGTACACCAAAAGTGAAATGGTTTAATTAACAAAGGTTTGCTATGATGAAACGAGCCACCTTGCTCATGTTTGTTTTGCTGTTGCCTGTAATTATATGGGCACAGCCCCCTGCGCAAAACCTGCGTGGTTTTGATACCCTGCAGCTCAAAAATACTGCGGCTGAAGCCTACCTGCATTCGGGTAAATACATTACTACGCATTACCATGAGTTGAGCCTGGCGCTTACCCGGCATTATTACCAACAGTTTGCCCACAAACAGGATACTAATAGTGTAAAACTGGTTTTTAACCTGATTAACTGCTACTGGCGGCTGTATACTTTTGATAGCGCCGCCATGTATATTGATACCCTGAGCAGGCGCATGGCCATAGTGCCCAAAAACAATTCATTATGGGTTGATTATTACTGCTACCGTGCTGATAGTTACCGGCAGCAATTAAAAGAAGATTCTGCCTGGCATTATTTAAATAAAGCCAGGCAGTGGTATTACCAAAGAGGTAACGGGCAGCTAAGTGCTGCCCTGAAGTTTCAGATTAGCCAAACCTTTGATGATTTTCAGGATAATTACGACAGTGCCATGTATTATTTGCTTGAGGCCCAGGCTCAGGCCAAACAAGCTGGTGATACGGCACTGATGATTAACAACTTATTGGGCATTGCCAATGCCCACATGGCCGTGCAAGGCCATGAAGTGGCCTTTTCATATTACC
>CAZXTW010000671.1:0-4066 GCA_964643525.1 uncultured Roseivirgaceae bacterium | reverse complement strand
CTACTCATCACGGCCCGGCGCGGCCGATGTGCCCGAGAGCGAAGAGCAGCAGCGGGTGCTGCATGCCATAGAAACTGTACTGAAAGCGCACCCCGAAGCCATCATTTCCGTAGATACTTTCAGGGCCAGCGTAGCACGCGCTGCCGTGCAGGCGGGGGCTTTGCTGGTAAACGATATTTCTGGCGGGCAGCTTGATGCGCAAATGTTTGCCACCGTAGCCCAACTGAAGGTGCCCTATATTATGATGCATATGCGGGGCACACCAGCCAATATGAAGCAGCTAACCAGTTACGACAACCTGCTGAACGAGATGCTGGCTTATTTTGGCAGCCGGCTGGCCCAACTCAGGGCTTTGGGCGTGGCCGACGTGGTGATTGACCCCGGCTTTGGTTTTGCCAAAAACAGGAAACAAAACTTTGCATTGCTGCGCCACTTGGCGTACTTTAAACAATTGAACTGCCTGCTTTTAGCTGGGGTATCGCGCAAATCAATGATCTGGAAAACGCTGGACCTGACGCCGGCCGATGCCCTGAACGGCACCACGGCCCTGCATGTGCTTGCCCTGCAAAACGGCGCCAGTATTTTGCGTGTTCATGATGTGAAAGAGGCCATGCAGGCCATTGAATTATATACCATTACCCAAAACGCCGAAGCTTGATATTTGCTATTCAAATAGGGTTTCTTGAAGTCAACCTGATTGATGTGTTTGACATTGCCCTGGTAAGCATACTGCTGTACCAGGTGTATAAGCTCATGCGCGGCAGTGTGGCGGTGCGTATCTTTTTAGGCTTCTTATCGCTTTACCTCATTTTTTTGATTGTGAGCGCTGCCGAAATGGAGCTGCTTTCGGCCATACTGGGGCAGTTTATGGGGGTTGGTGTGCTGGCGGCGCTGGTGCTGTTCCAGCAGGAAATACGCAAGTTTTTGATGTTAATAGGCAAAACCACCTCTATTAACCGCGACAGCCCCATTACCAACCTCTGGAAGCGCAAAGACGATAATAAAAACCTGAACATTACGCCCATTATAGAGTCGGTCAAAAGCATGAGCCGCTCAAACACCGGGGCTTTGATTGTGTTTTCAAAAAGCTCGCCCCTGAAGTTTTACCAGGAGTCGGGCGATATGATAGACGCTGTAATCAGCAAGCGCCTGTTCATGGCCATTTTTAATAAGTACAGCCCCCTGCATGATGGCGCGGCCATTGTATTTGAAGGGCGCATTAAGGCGGCGCGCTGCATTTTGCCAGTAAGCGAGCGCGACAACCTGCCCGCCCAGTTTGGGCTGCGCCACCGGGCGGCCATTGGCATGTCTGAAATTACTGATACCATTATTACGGTGGTATCAGAAGAAACCGGGCAGATATCAGTAGTGCGCAACGGTAAAATAGAGCATAACCTTACCGGCCCTGAGCTGCGCCAAAAGCTGCTTGATTATTACTTTGAAGAGCCCAAAAAGCAAAAAGAAGCTGAGCCTGAAGCAGATGCTGCCACCGCCCCCCAGACTGATGCCCCCACCAGCACCGATGTAACGGTTAGCTATGAGTAATAAAAAAGGGGCCTGAGCCCCCCTTATCAATTCACAAACTTTAACTGCTAATTAATCACGCCCAGCTCCTGGCCTACTTCAGTAAAGGCCTGAATGGCCTGGTCAAGGTGTTGCCTGGTGTGGCTGGCAGATATCTGCACCCTGATGCGGGCCTGCCCTTTGGGCACCACGGGGTAGTAAAAGCCAATGACATAAATGCCCCGCTGCAGCAGCTTTTCAGCAAACTGTTGCGACAGGGGCGCATCGTACAGCATAATAGGCACAATGGGGTGCACGCCAGGCTTGATATCAAAGCCGCGGCTGGTCATTTGCTCTCTAAAATAAGTGGTGTTGCTTTCCAGCGTATCGCGCAGCTCGGTGGTTTCGCTCAGCATATCAATCACGGCAATAGAGGCCCCTACAATAGAGGGGGCCACCGTGTTAGAAAACAGGTAAGGGCGTGAGCGCTGCCTTAAAATATCTACAATTTCCTGACGGGCGGCCGTAAAACCGCCTGAAGCACCACCCATGGCTTTGCCCAGGGTGCCGGTAATAATATCTACCCTGCCCATTACATCGCAATGTTCGTGCACGCCACGGCCGGTTTTGCCCATAAAGCCGGTGCTGTGGCACTCGTCAATCATCACCAGTGCCTTATATTGATCGGCCAGGTCGCAAATCTTATCTAACTGGGCAATGGTGCCGTCCATTGAAAACACCCCGTCGGTTACAATCATCTTATTCACCGCGCCGGCAGCATCGGCCTCTTTCAGCCGCTCCTCAAGGTCGGCCATGTCATTGTGCAGGTAGCGGAAGCGCTTGGCCTTGCACAGCCTTACCCCATCAATAATGCTGGCGTGGTTCAGCTGGTCAGAAATTATGGCATCATCAGGGCCAAGCAGCGGCTCAAACACACCGCCGTTGGCATCAAAAGCAGCGGCATACAGAATGGTATCATCAGTGCCTAAAAACTCAGACAGTTTAGCCTCCAGGGCTTTGTGTATGTCTTGTGTGCCGCAAATAAACCTGACTGATGACATGCCGTAGCCATGGGTATCAATGGCATCTTTGGCGGCCTGCACCACTTTGGGGTGCGAGCTAAGCCCCAAATAGTTGTTGGCACAAAAGTTAATGACCTCAAGGCCGGCATCGGTTTTAATATCAGCCCCCTGGGGGGTGGTAATGATACGCTCTTTTTTGTACAGGCCTGCCGCTTCAATTTCGGCAAGCTCTTTCTGCAATTTCGGTTGTAACGTTGCGTACATAAGGTTATGCGTTATTTAATGGGTTAATTGCTATTACCATAAGTAGCCCCTGATGGTGGCTGCCTGCCATTGCCTGTGACAACTACAGCGGGTACTGGCGCCTGATGTTGTTGATTAGAAACAACTTTTGCTGGGTAAAGCTGGCCGGGCTTACCTGCTCAAACACACGGGCCAATTGCTGCCATTGCTGCGGTTGCGCGGCCTGAAAGGCCCCGCTGTTAATTTTTTTATCTGTAAGGTAGGCGTCAAAAGTCATCGTTTCAGGCTTTGCGCAAATATAAATACTTAGCCAGCTTAAACTAACACCCCCTTCAGGCAGTTTTTATAGAAACCCATAATTTCTAAATTTGCAAGGTCATTTGAACAACATTAACCTATGGATAGAATTCTGGTAATAGGTGCCTCTGGTCAGTTAGGCACAGAGTTGACTGTTGCCCTGCGCGCAGCCTATGGCACGGCCCATGTGGTCGCTTCAGATTTGCGTGAAGGGTCTGGAGAGTTGCTGGCCGGCCCTTTTGAGCAGCTGGATGTACTGAACAGGCAGCGCCTGGCCGAGGTAGTGCGCACGCAAGGCATAACGCAGGTATACCACCTGGCCGCCATCCTTTCTGCCTTTGGTGAACAGCACCCGCAAAAGGCCTGGCAAATTAATATGGACAGCCTGCTGAATGTACTTGAAGTGGCCCGTGAGCTGAGCATCAGCAAGGTATACTGGCCCAGTTCTATTGCTGTTTTTGGCCCTGACACCCCAAAGGTAAATACCCCGCAAAACACCCTGATGAACCCCACCACGGTATACGGCATTAGCAAGCTGGCCGGCGAGCGGTGGTGTGCTTATTACCATGAAAAATATGGTGTTGATGTGCGCAGCCTGCGCTACCCAGGGCTAATTGGGTACAAATCGCTGCCCGGTGGAGGCACTACCGATTATGCGGTTGATATTTTCCATAAGGCCATTGAAGAGGGCACGTATACTTCGTTTTTAGGGGCCGACAGCTGCCTGCCCATGATGTATATGCCTGATGCTGTAAAGGCCACCATAGACCTGATGGAGGCCGAGGCCACCCGGGTGCAGGTACGCTCAAGCTATAATATTGGGGCCATTAGTTTTACGCCCCGGCAGCTTACCCTGGCCATACAACGCCAGATGCCTGCCTTTAAGGCTAATTACACGCCTGATTACCGGCAGCAGATTGCCGACTCGTGGCCCGACAGCATTGACGATAGCGCCGCCCGCCAGCACTGGGGCTGGCAGCACCAGTATGACCTGAATGCCA
>CAZXTW010000670.1:0-4076 GCA_964643525.1 uncultured Roseivirgaceae bacterium | reverse complement strand
TTACTGTTAAGGTATCCCAGGTAAAGTTCAGTACGTTGCCGCTGCCATCGTAATCAGTAGATACCATCACGGCAATCGGCTCGCCATTGAAGCGGGTGCGGGCGTTGAACTGCATCACCTCGTCAGTGAAGTTATCCAGGTTCAGGGCGGGCGAAATCAGCCACTCGTCACTGTCGTCATCAGCACCAAAGCCACTTACCTGAACGCCGTTGCCGTCCTGGCCAAAGGTGGTACACTCCCAGTTTTCGTTACTGGCCAGGCTTACAACCTCCCAGCCGGCAGGGCCGGCACCGGTACAATCGTTAAAGTCATCAGCAAAGATGGTACTCAACGAAGCGTTAATGCCTGTACCACTTACTGGTACGTCAAAGGTGGTTGCCCCTGTACTGGCATTGGTCACGTTACCAGTAAACTCGCCAGTAGTGCCAGGGTTAAAGCGTACAAATATGGTGGTAGTCGCTACGTCACCAGCGGCAGGAGTCAGAGAAACAGAGCTGCCAAAGGCGGCATCATCAGTAGATACCTCAAAACCGGTGGGGGCAGTCACTACTAAATCTTCTGTCAGGTTAACTGCGCTTACAGTATAGCTGGTGCTGGCACTTGGCGTGTTAAAGTCAACCTCACCAAAGTCACCCACAAAACCAGCAGCATCAACCGTAATAACTGGTGTACCTGCGCCGGGTATACCCTGTACCAGGAAGTCGTCAAGCGTCCAGCGGGCTGACACATCAGGTGTGCCCTGGTAGCGGAAGGCTACATATACTGCCGTGCCAGCAAAGCCTGACAGATCAATACCGTCTACCAGTGTCCACACATCAGAATCGATAGCGGGCAGGGTTACTGTTAAGGTATCCCAGGTAAAGTTCAGTACGTTGCCGCTGCCATCGTAATCAGTAGATACCATCACGGCAATCGGCTCGCCATTGAAGCGGGTGCGGGCGTTGAACTGCATCACCTCGTCAGTGAAGTTATCCAGGTTCAGGGCGGGCGAAATCAGCCACTCGTCACTGTCGTCATCAGCACCAAAGCCACTTACCTGAACGCCGTTGCCGTCCTGGCCAAAGGTGGTACACTCCCAGTTTTCGTTACTGGCCAGGCTTACAACCTCCCAGCCGGCAGGGCCGGCACCGGTACAATCGTTAAAGTCATCAGCAAAGATGGTACTCAACGAAGCGTTAATGCCTGTACCACTTACTGGTACGTCAAAGGTGGTTGCCCCTGTACTGGCGTTGGTTACATTGCCACTGAATATACCAGTGGTACCTGGGTTAAAGCGTACAAATATGGTGGTAGCAGCTACGTCACCAGCGGCAGGGGTCAGAGAAACAGCACTGCTAAAGGCAGTATTATCTAATGACACTTCAAAGCCGGTGGGGGCAGTCACTACTAAATCTTCTGTCAGGTTAACAGCACTTACTGTGTAGCTGGTGCTGGCGCCAGGCGTGGTAAAGTCAACCTCACCAAAGGCACCTTCAAAACCTGCCAGGTCAACATCAATAATTGGCGTAGTAGTGCCAGGGGTACCCTGTACCAGGAAGTCATCAAGCGTCCAGCGGGCAGCCACACCAGAAGTACCCTGGTAGCGGAAGCCGATGTATACGGCCGTGCCGTTAAAGCCTGACAGGTCAATGCCATCTACCAGCGTCCACACATCAGTATCAATCGCGGGCAGGCTTACTGTTAAGGTATCCCAGGTAAAGTTCAGTACGTTGCCGCTGCCATCGTAATCAGTAGATACCATCACGGCAATCGGCTCGCCATTGAAGCGGGTGCGGGCGTTGAACTGCATCACCTCGTCAGTGAAGTTATCCAGGTTCAGGGCGGGCGAAATCAGCCACTCGTCACTGTCATCATCAGCGCCAAAGCCACTTACCTGCACGCCGTTGCCGTCCTGGCCAAAGGTAGTACACTCCCAGTTTTCGTTGCTGCTCAGGCTTACTACCTCCCAGCCGGCAGGGCCGGCACCGGTACAGTCGTTAAAGTCATCAGCAAAGATGGTGCTCAACGAGGCATTAATGCCTGTGCCACTTACGGCCAGTTCAACCGTAGTTACGCCCGTGCTGGCGTTGGTTACGTTGCCACTGAATACGCCGGTAGTACCAGGGTTAAAGCGTACAAATATGGTGGTGGTGCTTACGTCACCCGCAGTTGGTGTTAAAGAAACAGCACTGCTAAAGGCCACATCATCAGTAGATACTTCAAAGCCTGTGGGTGCCTGTATTACCAGGTCGGCAGTAAGGTTAACAGCACTTACCGTGTAGCTGGTGCTGGCGCTTGGTGTGTTAAAGTCAACCTCACCAAAGGTACCTGTAAAACCAGCGTCATTTACAGTAATCACAGGTGTGTTGGCCCCAGGGACGCCCTGCACCAGGAAGTCGTCAAGCGTCCAGCGGGCAGCCACACCAGAAGTACCCTGGTAGCGGAAGCCAATGTATACGGCCGTGCCGTTAAAGCCTGACAGGTCAATGCCATTTACCAGCGTCCACACATCAGTATCAATGGTGGGCAGGCTTACAGTTAAGGTATCCCAGGTAAAGTTCAGTACGTTGCCACTGCCATCGTAATCAGTAGATACCATCACGGCAATCGGCTCGCCATTGAAGCGGGTGCGGGCGTTGAACTGCATCACCTCGTCAGTGAAGTTATCCAGGTTCAGGGCAGGTGAAATCAGCCATTCGTCGCTGTCATCGTCAGCGCCAAAGCCACTTACCTGCACCCCGTTGCCGTCCTGGCCAAAGGTGGTGCACTCCCAGTTTTCGTTGCTGCTTAAGCTTACTACCTCCCAGCCGGCAGGGCCGGTACCGGTACAGTCGTCAAAGTTATCAGCAAAGATGGTGGTTAGTAATATGCCTGTGCTGCCATTAAGCTGCAACACACTGGCAGTAATATTCGGGGTGGCGTTGTCTTCAGCCACTACATATACGTCATAGTCAGTGCTGGCAGCCAGGCCGGTAATGGTTTCTGACTGATCTGCATTGGCAATGTTTACAATAAAGCTGCCATTGGTTACCGCAGCAGCCCCTGCCAGGCCGGTGCCCGAGCGTACGTCAGCTACGGTAGGCGCATCAGCTCCGTCAGGTAGTACTACATAGTAAGCTGTACCGGGCTCATCTAATTGCAGGGTCAGTACAAAGCTCTCGCCTGTTGGGTTGGTAATGGCCGCGTTGCTAATAACAGGCGGGGTATTATCAACCGCCGCAGTTGTGCTGTAGGTGCCAAACGGCCATGGGTTGGTGGCAGTGGCATGGTCAGTATCGTCGTCATTGGCGTTAGGGCCACTGTAGGTAAAGTTGCTTACTACAAAGGTGCTGCCATCAGGGCCGGTACCGTCAACCCGGTAGGCCCAGCCATCCAGGTATTCCCAGGGCTCGCCACTGCCATCCACATTAATGTCACCAAATACATCAATCACCTCGCCGTTAAAGAACAGCTCCAGGGCATCGTCACCATTGACGTTGGTCGCGTCGCTTACCAGGTCTGTGGTAAAGCCAAAGAAGGTGTTCAAGGCAGCCGCATCATTGGTGAGGTACAGGTACTGACCGGCCGTTGCCGATTGTGCCGGGAAGGTAAACTCTTCGCCATCAGTACCGCCACCATTATTGGCTGAGCCAAAGCCGTACAGGCTCAGGTCAGCAATATCATTCACTACGTATAACTCAATGGCTTTGGGCAGGCCACCGCTTAGCGGACCATCAAAGGCACCGGTAATAATCAGGTCGGCCGTTACAGGTGTAAGCGTAGTAGCCTGTAATGCCGTAACAGCGGCCTGTATGTTAGGTGTGGTTTCATCGTCTTGCGCCACCACATACACATCGTAAGTAGTTGAGGCCATTAGCCCGGTTACGTCTGTGGCTGTGGTATTATTGGCTGTGGCCACCGGCAAATCACCAGCGGCTACCTGGCCTGCACCGCCGCTACCGGTACCGGCCAATACTTCGGCCACGGTGGGGGCTGTGCTGCCTTGAGGCACCACTACATAAAACAGGGTGCCTGCCTCATCTAACTGCACATCAATGGCAAAGCCAGTAGTGGTTTGGTTGGTAATGGCAGGGAAGCCAGCTACAAACTCAGGGGCT
>CAZXTW010000669.1:0-4078 GCA_964643525.1 uncultured Roseivirgaceae bacterium | reverse complement strand
ATTGAACATTGTGCGGGTAACTTCCCGCTATGGCTGGCACCCGAGCAAATGATTATTTTGCCCATTAGCGAAAAATACCACGACTATGCCGAAGAGTTGCGTGCCTTTTTAGAAAGCCACGACATCAGGGGCAGGGTAGACCACCGTGATGAAAAAATTGGCCGTAAAATCAGAGACGCTGAGGTTAGCAAGTTACCTATTATGCTTATTGTTGGCGAGAAAGAAGCCGCCGAGCGCAAAGTATCTATTCGTGTGAAAGGTGAAGGCGATCAGGGAAGTTTTGATTTTGAAGGCTTACTGGCCTTTTTTAAAGAAGCCCTGCGTAAGAGCATGAACGCCCCTGAAACAGCCACAGCCTAGCAGCAGTAGCATAAAAGTGTGCTTTTTATTGTATTAAGCCACAAACAAGAGAAGTAAAACAATGAAAAAGTTTGCTTGTTTTATTGATTTATTTCGATATTTGCAGTCCGTTTTAAAACTAAAAACTTAAAATAGTATTAGACCTAGAAGAAGGAACTCCAATTTTAGAGGTCGGGAGGAAGAACCTTACCGCATTAATGAAAGAATAAGAGCCCCCCAACTTAGGGTAGTAGGGGAGAATGTGCAGGTTGGTATTTACAACCGCGATGAAGCCATTCGTATGGCTCGGAATTTGAACCTCGATCTTGTAGAGATATCACCTAAGGCAGATCCGCCTGTTTGTAAAATCATAGACTATTCAAAGTTTAAGTACGAACAGAAGAAGAAGCAGAAGGAGATAAAAGCCAAATCGCAGAAGACGGTATTAAAAGAGATCAGGTTTGGGCCTAACACAGATGACCATGACTATAACTTTAAGTTAAAGCATGCGCAAAACTTTCTGGCAGAAGGTGCAAAGGTAAAAGCCTATGTGCACTTTCATGGTCGGTCAATTGTGTTTAAAGAACGTGGCGAAATATTGCTGCTTAAGTTTGCGCAAGCCCTGGAAGAGTTTGCAAAGGTAGACCAATTACCCAAGCTTGAAGGTAAGCGCATGATTTTGCTGCTATCGCCCAAAGTGAAGAAAAAGACTTCTTAATATAGATTAAGCATATATGCCTAAAGTAAAAACAAAATCAGGAGCCAAAAAGCGGTTTTCTTTAACAGGCACTGGCAAAATTAAGCGTAAGCACGCTTTTAAAAGCCACATCCTAACCAAAAAGGAAACTAAGCAAAAGAGGAACCTTACGCATGTAACCCTGGTGCACAAGTCTGACACCAACCGGGTTAAAGACATGCTGAACCTCTAATTCAGGTTAATTATTTCACCCGACCACCTGGCCACAAAGTTTCCTGACTAGGAACGCCAGCAGTCAAAAAATCACAAAATGCCCAGATCAGTAAACCACGTAGCGTCACGTACGCGCAGAAAACGTATCTTAAAAGCCGCCAAAGGCTATTGGGGTAGAAGAAGCAACGTATATACCGTTGCCAAAAATGCGGTTGAAAAGGCGATGCAATATAGCTATCGCGACCGCAAGGTTAGAAAAAGAGAGTTCCGCAGGCTGTGGATACAGCGTATTAATGCCGGTGCCCGTGTGCATGGTTTGTCTTACTCAAAATTGATGGGCCTTATCCATAAGGCTGATGTTGAGTTAAACCGCAAAGTATTGGCCGATTTGGCCATGAACCACCCAGAAGCTTTTAAAGCAGTGGTTGAAAAAGTAACGCGCTAGGGAAATTCCCTGAAACATATAGAAAGCCCTGCCTATTGGCAGGGCTTTTTTTTTGTGCATGCTGGTCATTATCTTGCATGTAATAGCGTCAGTACTGAAATAGCATTACAAAAGCATGACCTCCTACATTTTGTCATTTTTTCTGCTGCTAATATTACTTTTTACAACTGGTTGTGGTGAGTCTGTACCCTCGCCTGGCTTTGTAGCATTACCCGCTAACCACAACTGCTATTTAAACTCAATTTCAACCCAGGCCGATGGTGCCATTACCTTGCAGCGCGATACTACCGGGGTGCTACTTGGGGCCAGTTTTAGCCGTAACCCTGCCAATACCAATACCTTTGTGTACAATGCCAATGGCAGGCTTACCGGCATTAACTCACAAACAGCGCAATATAGCTTTGAATATACCAATAGCTTACTGACTAAGGTGACGCACACTGAGGGCCAGAATGCCATTGAGGCCCGCCAGGAGTATGACGAGCAGGGGCGTGTTGAAAAAGAACGGTTGACTGGCTTTGGGCCGGCCTACCAACAGCAGGTAAACCTGGTGGTGGTCAGTGGGCAATCAAACGCTGGTGAGGCTTTGCTTGATGGCCTGAGCCCAGGCAATGCCTACATTACACAACCTGTAAATGGAGTTTATTTTTATGACTGGCGCAATGACCAGCGTTGGGAAACCGTGAATGAAACCCCACCTACAAAGGTGGGGCCTCACCACCAGATTGCCTACCTCCTAAAGAAGGCCTACCCAACCCAGGGGCATTATATATTACCCAGGGCATTTGGTGGGGCATCTCTGTATTTTCAGACCAACGGGTTTCATTTTGAGCCCGCTGGCAATAGTGCCTACCCGTTGCTTATTAGCAGCATTAATGATGCTGTGGCAGCCTTAAGCGCAGAAAATAAAAGGGTAACCACCATTAGCCTGGTATGGGTGCACGGCGAGCGTGACGCTGGTAATAAAGGTAATGTTGATGGGTATGCTGCAAAATTTAATGAGTTGACAGCTGCTATTACTAATGACACAGGGTTGCCCTTTCGCACCATTATTCTGCAAGAGGTGCACAATAAGCTAAACCCAAGGTCTAAGCCATATATTGATGATTTAGTAGGGCAAATGCGCCAGATTGCCGCGCAGAGCGACAGTTACTTTTCGTTTAGTGGTAACGATAGCGAAATCAGCAGTGACAATATTCATTTTACTGCCAATGGTTATATACAAAACGGCAGCCTGGCTTTTGAATTGCTTAACCTAACGTACGGTAGTTTTAACAATGCCCCAGAGGTAAACCTACCCAAAACGGTGTTTTACAGGTACGATGGCTCAGGTAACCTAATTAAGCGCATAGTTCGATACAATAGTGGGCCCGACGAGAACTGGTTTTACACCTATGACAGCTGGCGTACCCCAGATTATGTAGGTTTACACCGTGTGCCTGTACTGCCTTTGTATAACATAGCCTACTTTACGGTGGCAAAGCCAATAAATGTGGCCAATATTGTGCAGGTTACCAAAACAGTGGCAAACAGCCCTGACGTATCAGTTGCTTACACCTATAATTATACCTATAATCAGTACGGTTTGCCTGAAAGTATTGAGCAGGTGCCAGCAAATTCTGCTACCACCCAACGGGTGGAAATGACGTATTGGTGTAGTGAATAGCGCATAATTGCTTTGTTTTAACTACTGACTCAATTAAAAATATACCCTTATAAGTACTGATTTACAGTGCCTTTCGTTATACGTACTGGTAATGAGTATGTAAGATTAAAGACGAAAGTAACTGTAATTTTATTTGTATTATTTTTTGTCTCAATAGTCTTTTATTTATCTTACCGCCTTATGAACACCAACCAATTTCTTTTTTCCGCTAAATATGAATATTAAACTGCCCTTTCTGGCATTATTCGTTCTTTTATTTGCTGCCAGTTGCCAGGACAACCAGGTTGTGCCTGATGTACCAGAAATGCCTTCAGTAATTCTTGGTCCTTTACCTGTTGAATACGATTGCTCAATAGCTTTGGCTAATGCACAAAACTATGGGCAGGTTAACGTTTTGCGTAACGCTAACAACAATGAATTGTTTGTTACTTACGAGTATACCCCCAAGCTCAACACCAGTATTCAATACAATACTGAAGGGTTTGTGAGCACTGTATCATCGCAAGAAGAATCTTACGACTTTGAGTATGCAAATGGTGAGATTAGCAAAATTACCCATTCGTTTGACGGTACCTCAGTTGAGGTAACCCAGCGCTATAATGACGCGGGTTTGATTGACCGTGAGCGCCCCCGTGGCATGGGGTTGGCCTTTCAGGAATCTGTTAACCTGGTAGTGGTTACTGGGCAATCAAACGCTGGGGAGGCTTTATTAGATGAC
>CAZXTW010000668.1:2937-4078 GCA_964643525.1 uncultured Roseivirgaceae bacterium | reverse complement strand
CCACAAAGCTGCCTGGTACTCATTCACATCTTTCAGCACATCATCAGGGTATACATTCCTGAACTTATGCGCCTCGGCAGGTATCTTCTCAATCATAAAATCAATCATACCCTGGGGCTCAAACTCAAGGTCGCCATAGGCAAATAAATCTTGCACCTTTTTAATAGCTGCCGGGTCAGTAAAATTAACTTCAGGGTTAAACCATTGGTCTACTGTATCATACATGCGGTGGTTAAACCCGGTGCTAAACGGCCCTGGGTTAATAGTGGCCACCGTAACGCCGGTGCCTTCCAGCTCTATCTGCAGGGTTTGTACCAGCCCTTCAAGCGCATGCTTTGAGGCTACATAAGGGCCTAAAAACTCAAAGGTAAAAAAGCCGGCAATTGATGAGGTAAACACAATTTTACCGGCCTTTTTGGCAACAAACGCCTTGGCAAACCGCTGGGCAATGGCTATGGTCTGGAACACATTCACCTCAAAAACCCGCTTAATCCTATCAACCGGTATTTCTGCTACCGGCCCGGTTTCGCCTGTAGCGGCGTTTAAATTCACCACATCTACCTGGTGGGCATACTTACCAATAATATTATTGATATCATTGGCATCTAAATAATCCAGCTTTTCAATAGTCAGGTCAACACCTTCGGCCTTGGCCTTATTCAGCAAATGCGTTTTCTGCGGCCAGTTTTCTACTGTAGCAATCACGCGGTGGCCCGCTTTTGCCAGGCCAAAGGCCACACCTTCACCAAAGCCTGAGCCTGCACCTGTAATTAATATTGTTTTACTCATTGTTTTCAGTTGTTTTAGATTACTTGATTTCCTTTATGAATAATGGCCTTATTATCCACCAAAATCTTGGTGGCCTCTTCTAAAGCCGTTTTTAAATGAGGGGTTTCCCAATGCCTGGCCTCTTCGGCTGCATTTTCCCACCGCTCAATTGAAAGCAGGGTGTTGGGTTTGGTTTCATCTTCAATAAAGAAGTACTCAACCGCTCCTTTTTCTTTTCTGGTTTCTTGTGCAAGCGTTTCAAAAATGCCTTTTAACGCTTCAAACTTGCCCTCTTGTGCGGTAAGCTCTGCCACCACAAAAACTTGTTTGCTCATAGCTATATGTTATAATGATGAATGATGGCACAAAAGTA
>CAZXTW010000668.1:0-2837 GCA_964643525.1 uncultured Roseivirgaceae bacterium | reverse complement strand
ATGAAAGCAGCATTTGTTACCTTACTGTTCATCAGCTTCTGTTGCACAGCATTTGCCCAGACCGACCCTGTAAAAGATGATGTAAACAGGTTTAACAGGCCCACCACCAGCCAAAGGGCAGAGGTTTCTCAAAAAATAGGCCTCAGCTTCATTAAGGTAAACTACGGCAGGCCCAACGTAAAAAATAGAAAGATATTTGGCGGCCTGCTGGCCTACGGTAAAATATGGCGGTTAGGAGCCGACTACCAAACAGTAATTGACTTTCAAAACGAGTATGTAATTGCAGGCGATACCATACCCAAAGGCAAATACGCCCTGTATGCCATCCCGAATAAAGACAACTGGACCATTTACTTTAACAGTGATACCGAGGGTTGGGGGCAGTACACTTACAATGAAGAAAATAATGTGTATGCGTTTACCCTTACCGTAGAGCAGGCGCCCGAGTTTACTGAAACCTTTACCATAGGCTTTTTAAACACCGCTTTAAACCATGGCGAGCTGTACGTACAATGGGAAAATACACGGGTAAAAATGCCCATAACCATTAGTAACAAGCACAGGCAAGAGATTGAGCTGAACTACAGCCGGGCATTGGGCCTGAATGAAAGAATGCTTGGCTACAGGTATTACCTGGCCAGCGAATACCTGTTTTTAGAAGACAAAAACTACGAGCAGGCCCTTACCTACATACAAAAAGCCATTGACTCTGGCATAACTGCCTTTTATACCCACTACCTAAAAGGCGAAATACTGCTGGCCATGGGCAAGAAAGACGCAGCGCTAGCAGCTGCCAAAGAGGCCAAAGCTACCCTGCGAGAAGGCTTTTCAAACCCAGAGTGGGAAAATAAAATAGAACTGGCAATACAAGAATGGGGCAACTAACAACCGCCTGCACCCTGGCTTTGCTGTTGCTGGCCACAGCAGCCTTTGGCCAGACTACCAAGCAGGCAAAAATGGAGCAGCTCAGCTTTATGGTGGGCGAATGGATTGGCACAACCACCAGTTATGAAAACGGCGCAGTTACCCGGCAAGGGGCTGCCTATGAAAAGGTTAGCTACGACCTTGACAGGCACCTGCTGGTGATTGAGTTAAACACGCCCTTTTTGCAGTTGCATACCCTCATTTATTATGATGACGAAGATGAAACGTTTTACTACCAACCTTTTTCAAAAAACGGCACAAACAGGTACCCGGCTAAGTTGAATGATGGGCAGCTGACTGTGTGGGCCAGTGAAACCAGAAGGTACGTTTTTGGCAGCACTGCCAATGGGGGCTTTCAAGAGTATGGAGAGCAGCTTATTAACGGCCAGTGGGTAAAATACTTTGAAGATACCTTTCAAAACACCCAGTAGCATAGCTTACAGCCATTGGCATTGCCATGGCCTGGGACGCTGCTACTGCTCTTTCAGCACATGGTCAAGGGCCCACTCGCGCATGGCTATAATCAGGGGCCGCAGTGTGCGGCCTTTTTCTGTAATAGAATACTCTACCCTGGGGGGCACCTCAGCATACACCTTTCTGTGAATAATCTCATCTGCTTCAAGCTCTCTCAGTTGGGCCGTCAGCATCTTCTTGCTTATGCCCTCAATCATCCGCAGCATCTCCCCAAACCGGCTCACATCGTGGTGAATCAAATACAAAATCATGGGCTTCCACTTACCGCCAATTACCGCCACCGTGGCGGCCACCGGGCAGGTGTTGTACTTCATATAAGTGGCTACCAGGTCTTCGTACGCTTCAGTTTTATTCTCCATTTTCTTCAATTATAACCATTTAATAATCAGCATTAGTAACCTTTTAGTTACTATACTACTTTAGGGTAACTACTTGCGCAAAACAAACAGGCTTTCTTCTTTTGTGCAAGTAAACAGAAAACAAACCACAATGTCAAACACAATATTAATTACCGGCGCAACAGGCAACATTGGTAGTCATTTGGTACAAGCCCTGGCCCCAACACCACACAAGGTGTTGGCAGGCAGCAGCAACAAAAATGCTGGCGGTGGCAGCAACCAGGTATATATTGATTTTGCCGACAAGCAAAGCCTGGTAGCCGCCTTTAAAAAAGCCGATACGGTGTTTTTACTGTTCCCTATGGTGGCAGAAATGGTCAGCTTTGCCCAAAACGCTGTAGAGGCAGCCAAAGAAGCTGGGGTAAAAACCCTTGTGAGGTCGGGCGGTGCCGGAGCTGACAGCAGCGCGGGCTTTATGATGCCCAAGGTGCAGGGCACCATTGACGATTTAATTGTAAACAGCGGCATACCCTACGTCATTACGCAGCCCACCAGCTTTATGCAAAACCTGGTAAACTTCTTTGCCCATGACATTAAAAACGGTGCTGTGTACCTGCCTGTGGGCCGGGGTAAAATGGGGTGGATAGATGTAAGAGACATTGCCAGTGCCAATGCGGCCATACTTAACAACCCTGAGCCTTACCTGAATAGTAAAATCACCCTCACGGGCCCCGAAAACCTCTCGTACGCCCAGGCATTGGCTATTGTTGCAGCGGCCACTGGCAAGGCCGTGCAATTTGTTGATGTGCCCGAGGCTGCCGCCAACCAGTCCATGAAAGATATGGGTATGCCTGAGTTTGTGATACAGATGACGGCCAGTCTGAACCAAATCATCAAGGCGGGTTATGCTGAAGGTACCACCAGCTCGGTGCAGGATATTACCGGCAAGGCACCCATACCCCTGGCACAGTTTGCTGCCGACTATAAAAACCATTGGCTATAAAACCGACCTGAATAGCCCCGTCTGGGGCTTTTTGTATTCTATTTTTCTGACAACCGGGTAAATGAGGATGTGGGAATATTCTTCTAAAAATAATTCAA
>CAZXTW010000667.1:0-4087 GCA_964643525.1 uncultured Roseivirgaceae bacterium | reverse complement strand
CGTGCTGCACCCCATGGGCTTTGATGCCTTTGGCCTGCCGGCAGAGCAGTACGCCATTGAAACCGGCCAGCACCCTGCCGTAACCACCGAGCAGAATATTAAGCGCTACAAAGAGCAGCTGGAAAATATAGGTTTTTCGTTTGACTGGGACCGTGAGGTGCAAACCAGTGACCCTGCCTATTATAAGTGGACGCAGTGGATTTTTGCTGAGATGTTTCAGTATTATTACGATACTGACCAGCAAAAGGCGCACCCCATTACTGAGCTGGTAGCCAAGTTTGAGCAACAGGGCAATGCCGGGCTGCCCGCTGCCTGTGCTGATGACACCCCCACCTTTAATGCCGAAGAGTGGGCCGCCATGAATGCCAAAGAGCAGGCTGATATGCTGCTGAACTACCGCCTGATGTTCCTTTCTGAAGCGGTGGTGAACTGGTGCCCCGGCCTGGGCTCTGTACTGAGCAACGACGAGATTAAAGACGGCGTATCAGAGCGGGGCGGCTACCCCGTAGAGCGCAAAAAGATGAAGCAGTGGAGCATGCGCATTACCGCCTATGCCCAGCGCCTGCTTGACGGCCTGAATACCATTGACTGGCCCGAGCCTATGAAGGAGATGCAGCGCAACTGGATAGGTCGCTCGGTTGGTGCTGAATTGAGCTTTGCCATTGAAAACCATGCCAACCATCAAATAAAAGTGTTTACCACCCGGGTAGACACCATTTTTGGGGTTACCTTCCTCTCTATCGCCCCTGAAAGCGAACTGGTGGAAGTGCTGACCACCGACGCACAAAAGCAGGCCGTAACCGAGTATGTTACGGTGGCCCGCAACCGCTCTGAACGTGACCGCATGAGCGATGTGAAAACGGTAAGCGGTGTGTTTACCGGGGCCTATGCCCTGCACCCTTTTACCGGCGACCGCATACAGATATGGGTGGCCGATTATGTGCTGGGCGGCTACGGCACCGGGGCCGTAATGGCCGTGCCCTGCGGCGACCAGCGCGATTATGATTTTGCGAAGCATTTTGACCTGCCCATTATACCACTGCTGAAGGATGCCGATATTAGCGAGCAGGCCGACCCCAGCTGGGAGGGTGAAATGATTAATTCAGACTTTTTGAATGGGATGAACCCCCGCCAGGCCTTTGATGCCGCCGTAAAGGCCATTGAAGAGAAAGGCATTGGCAAGGCCCGCATACAGTACCGCATGCGCGATGCCATTTTTAGCCGCCAGCGCTATTGGGGTGAGCCCGTACCGGTAGCGTTTACAGAGGGCATACCCGAGCTGCTGCCCTATGAGCAGCTGCCCCTGGTGCTGCCCGAGATTGACCAGTACAAGCCCACCGAAACGGGTGAGCCGCCCCTGGGCCGCGCCACCACCTGGAAGCCCGGCAACGGCGACCACTACGAGCTGAGCACCATGCCCGGCTATGCAGGCAGCAGCTGGTACTTCTTCCGCTATATGGACCCCAGCAATGCCGAGGCGTTTTGCGCTAAAGACGTGCAGGCCTACTGGCAAAATGTAGACCTGTATATTGGTGGCACCGAGCACGCCACCGGCCACCTGTTATACAGCCGCTTCTGGACCAAGTTTTTGTATGATGTAGGCCTGGTTACGGTAGATGAGCCCTTTGCCAAACTGGTAAACCAGGGCATGATTCAGGGCCGCTCAAGCCTGGTGTACCGCAAAAAAGACAGCAATACGTTTATTAGCCACGGCCTGATTAAGGACCAGGCAGTTACCCCGCTGCATGTAGATATTAAGCTGGTAAAAGACGATGTGCTGGATATAGAGGCGTTTAAGCAGTGGCGGCCCGACCTGGCCGAGGCTGAGTTTGTGCTGGAAAACGGCCATTACAAATGCGGCCATGAGGTAGAGAAGATGAGCAAGCGCTACCACAATGTGGTAAACCCAGATGATGTGGTGAGCCGCTACGGGGCAGATACCCTGCGCCTGTACGAGATGTTTCTGGGCCCCTTAGAGCAGTCAAAGCCCTGGAGCACCCACGGCATTGATGGCGTAGCCAAGTTTTTGCGTAAGTTCTGGGGCCTGTTTTTTGACAAGCAGGGCAAGCTGAACCTGAGTGACGGCAAGCCCAGCCCCGAAGCACTGAAAGCGGTACACGGCACCATTAAAAAGGTGGAGGATGATATTGACAGGCTATCATTAAATACCTGCGTGAGTAACTTCATGATTGGCGTAAACACACTGAAAGACCTGAAGTGTAACAACCGCGAGCTGTTAGAGATGATGGTGGTGGCCCTAAGCCCCTTTGCCCCGCATATTTGTGAAGAACTGTGGCACCTGCTGGGCCATACTGATAGTGTAACGCAGGCCACCTACCCTGCCTACAATGAGGCTTACCTGGTAGAGGCCAGCCATGAGTACCCCATTTCTATCAACGGTAAGATGCGCACCAAAATCAGCTTTCCGTTAGATATGCCCAAGGCTGAAATAGAGCAGCAGGTACTGGCCAATGAGGTAGTACAAAAGTGGACGGACGGGAAAACACCTAAAAAGGTAATTGTAGTGCCTAAAAAGATTGTAAACGTAGTAGTATAAGGCTATGACAAAGGCGTTGCCCCAGCAGCGCCTTTTTTTTAAGCTTTAATCAAAGTTTTGCTTCAGGTACCGTTCGGTTTGGTACATGGTCACCAACAGGTACAATACAAAGAGGGTAAGCGTACCCAAAAGGCCATGTTCAGCCCCAAGCACTATAAACAGAATTACCTGCACGGCCACGGTAAGGCGGCCATACAGGTAAAGTTTATTGGCTGCGTACTGGTTGGAAGCATCCCACGCCTGCTGGCTGCGCATAGAGCGTTTGGTGCGGTAGCCCACCATATCGTTAATATCTTTAGGTATATTTTTTTTGTAGGCATAAGCAATGCCCACCATTAAAGCGGCCAGTATAATATGAAAGGTTACAAATACAGCTATCACATTTATTGTTCAGTTGCGTTGGCCTGAAGTACCTGCGCACTGTGATTAGGCTGCCCGGCCGCTTGCCCCTGCCTGAATTGCAGGCCCCTGCCCAGTAGTTTTGTTTTGAGGGCTACCACCCAACCAAAGTTAAAAGGCTTATCTGCCGGGCGCAGGTAAATAATGAGGCAGCATGCCATAGAGCAAAAGAAGCTAATGAGGCCATGGATGAGCACAATGCCAAAGTGGAAGGCTATGCCCAGCACCAGTAAGGCCTTACGGCGCCTGCTGTTGGGGTTCATAAACAGGGCGGCAAACAGCACCAGCTCAAAAATCATAGTGCCCCAGGTTACGGCCATTACCACTATTTTATGTGATAATGCCCACTGCACCAATGGCTTTAGCCAGCTGGCTGCCCCGTGGTAATGGTGGGTAAACCAGTAATAAACGGCAGTGCCGTTGGCCCATTCATCTACCTGAAGTTTTGCCTCACCGGCATGCAGATAAATTACAGCCACCTGTATGCGTATAAGCAGTATAACTGCCCAGGCGGCCATAAGCATGGCTTCTTTGCCCTTACCCATGGGCTGCAGGTAATCAGCGCTTTGCCAGTGCCACTTGCGGTTGTCAAGCAGCGTAAGTGGTACAAACCACAAAGCCATGATTGACGACACATGGTCGCCCCCGTCAATTACTGAGCAGGCGCTAAAAAAGCTAAAAGCTACGTACCAGTGCAGCACCCCGGTAAACCGGGGCCGCCAGCCTATAATAACCAGCCCAAGTATGAGTAGCGCAATGCCCTTGGCCAGCCACAGGTGGCCAGCCAGCAGGTTAAACAGGCTGATTTCTACCAGGCTTGAGGTGGCAGTTTTAGTGGCTACGGCGCTTTCAGGAAAAAGTACTGTGGCATCATTTGCCAACAGCGTTAAAAATGGCCCCAGGGCCAACACGGTTCTGGCCAAACCATACACGTTGGTAAGCGCCGGGCGGGCTGTAAACTCACCAGCCAGTTGATCTATCTTTTGTATTGGGTTCATGGCAATAGCTTATTCAACGTTAACACGCATTACTTGAAAGGGCATGGTTATATTATGGGCTGATTTACTCCACGCCCAGGGCACAGGGGTAGTTTGTACCAATACCAGCTGCCCCTTTACCAGAGGGTCAATG
>CAZXTW010000666.1:0-4087 GCA_964643525.1 uncultured Roseivirgaceae bacterium | reverse complement strand
GACGGCCAACACAGATGACGAGGCCGGCTATTACCTGGCCAAGCTGCCGCAGGCAGGTAGTTATACTGTTACAGCCCCGGCAGCCAATTACCTGCCCTATACCGCAACGGTAACGCTGCCAGAGCCGGTTGATCTTTATGCTGAGCAGGAGCACGATGTGTATTTGCAACCGGTGCCACCAGATATTTACCTTGAAGGGTATGTGTTTAACGACAAAACAGATGTGCCCATGGGCACAGAGGTACGTGTTGAAGGGCCTGGCTTTGACACCACAGTAGCCTCTAACCCTGGCAATGGCTTTTACCAGACAAAGCTGCCCACCCCTGGTTGGTATTATGTATATAGCGGGGCCCCTGGGTTTTTGAACTTTACTGACAGCATTGAAGTGCCCCACCCCGGCTTTGATGACGAATACCACGAAAAAGATGTGTACCTGGTACCCATTGAAATAGGGGCTACCGTGCGCCTGAATAAGATATATTTTGACTTTGATAAAGCCACCCTGCGCAAAGAGTCGTTTCCTGAGTTAAACCGTGTAGTGAAGTTAATGGTGCAAAACCCTACTGTTAATATTGAAATTGCTGGCCATACTGACGACCATGGCAGTGACGAATACAATATTAAACTCTCGCAGGGGCGCGCAGGGGCCGTTAGGCAATACATAATTGACCAGGGTATTGCAGCCCAAAGAATTACCTCAAAAGGCTATGGCGAGGCACAACCCGAAGTGCCTAACACTACTGACCAAAACCGGCAAATAAACCGCAGGGTGGTTTTTACTGTGCTAAGTAAATAAGCACGAAAAAAGCCTGCCGCCCTTTACAGGCAGCAGGCTTTTTAAGGGTAAACAGGCAATGGTTACTTGCTGCGCACCACCCTGAAGCCGCTGTGCTGAGCAGCAGTTGTGCTGTTGGGGTTGGCGGCATCTACAAAATCATACGCACTGTACCCATATGTTTTCAGGGCATCGGCATCAGTATAATACTCAGCTACGTTGCCACCCAGGTCATACACCTTGGCTTTACCTACTTTGCTGGCTTTAAAGCTACCTACTGGCTTTAGCAGGGTGGTTTTTACCTCTGCCACCTTGCGCTGTAGTTCAGCCACTTCATTGCTTGGTATGGTATACCCTGCCCAGTGGTTTAAGGTATTTTCGCTGGTGGCGGCACTCAATGCCTTTTTGTGTAGTGCTTTGCCTTCTTTGGCATTGGGCAGGCGGTAGGTAGCGCCGGCTTTATCTGACAACCACTGTAAGTACCCGTTAATTTGCTCTGCAGTAAGGCCACTTACGGGGTGGTTGGCCATGCCTTCGTCATAACTGTGGGTAGGTGCATAAAACTCGTACTGGGCGTTAGTTACCTCAAACAGGCCTATGGCTATGGTATCTTCATCCACTGGGGCTACTTCTGGCAGCAGCACGTCCTGCTGCCATACACCAAACAGCCCGTTGCGGCGTTGTACCTTTTCTTGTTGCAACAGCAAGGCCAGTGGGCTGCCTTCTTTCAGGGCCGTGTTTTTTTCTTCTTCAGTTTTAAACAGGTAACGGTCAAACCAGGCAATTTCTTCCTTCATTTTACGCATGCGGTGGGTATACTTGCGCAGGCCGTGTGGCTGCCCAGGAAACCACAAAAAGCGCACAGGGGCCTTGCCAACCTGCTGTAGGGCACGGTAATACTCCCAGCCCTGGTCGCGCGGTACCGCACGGTCTTCACTGCCATGAAAAATCATAGTAGGCGTTTTTACCTTTTCAAGCTCAAACAAAGGCGATTTGGTAATGTAGGCTTCGTTGTAGGTTTTGCCGTTCACGTCATCCCAGGGGGCGCCACCAAAATAGCTTTGATCAAACTGCACCCCAAAGGCACAGGTGCCAAAATCAGAGGTCCAGTTTACATCGCCAGCGCCGGGGGTGGCTGCCTTGAACATATCAGGGTAACGCACCGTAAGCATGGTGGCCAGTATGGCCCCGTTGCTCCAACCCATTACGCCCAACTTATCCATATCAATATACCCTTTGGCCTCAAGGGCCTTAATACCGTTCATAATATCTACCATTTCAAGGTCGTAGTAATGGCCCTTAATGCTTTCAACAAAAGCCAGCCCGTGGTTAGACGAGCCATGGTAGTTGGGCTTTAACACAAAGGCACCCTTCTGGGCAAACAGGTTGGGGTAAGTGCTCCAGCGTTCGCTCCAGCTGTCAGTATCAACACCAGAGGGGCCACCGTGTATAGAAAGTATCAGCGGGTACTTTTTACCTTCTTCAAAGTCTCTGGGGTAATACAAAATACCGTTCACTTCGTCGTCATTGGCGCCCGTCCAGGTCATTACCTCAGCCTTGGTAATCTTCCGTTTTTTCAGGGCTTTGTTCAGCACCACAAACTCCTGGTCGTTGCCAATAGATACGCTGCCCCCTCTGCGGCGGCTTTTGGTCACATCGGCCAAATAATATTTAGGTAGCTGGCTAGCCGTGCTGTGCACATAAATGGCCTGTGTACCTGCCTTATTCACGGCCAGTACATTGGTGTGGTCGTTCTTAGCACCCTGATCTAGCGCAAACTTGGTCCAGCCATTGGTGCCCTTCTGGTAATAGGCCAGCCTGCGGGTGGCGCCATTGGCCAACAGGCCAATCACATCATTGCCTACCAGGTCAAAGCTGCTCAGGCCATTCTCCCAATCAAGATTTACCTCTTCATACGCCTTTTTACTCAATGAATAATAATACAGCTTAGAAATACCGGCGCCATCCCACTGCGGGTCTGACGAGGTCTGTGCAGCAAAATAAAAGCCTTCATTATCTGGCGTAAAAGTATAACCACCGGGGCTTTGCATGCCGGTAATGATTACCTCTTCCTGCTGGGTAGTAACATCATACAGGGTAACGTAGCCCTTGGGCTGGGCATCACTGCCATAGTGCCTGCTGGGTACAATATCATACACAATATAGCGGCCATCTTTGCTATTGGCATACTCACTAATGGGCTTGGTATTGGCTGTATGCCTGCGTATTTTCTTGTCTTTAATACCAAAAGTATACACATGGCTAATGGTCCAGTTTACTGAATCTTCAACCACTACGGTATTGTCTTTCTCCTCTTTAAACTTTTGCTGGGCCAGGTTATTGCCATCATTGGCTACAAACGTGAGGGTGCTGTCATTAAGCCAGTCAATATTGCCAACACCATTCTTAAACTCATGTACGCTTTTGGCCTCACCACCATAAACGCTTAATGACCAAAGCTTTTTGCCTTTGTCACGGCTTGAGAGGAAGTAAATCGTTTCGCCATCAGCACTGAACCGTGGCGAGTAATTGCTGTACTCGCCTTGCGTTAACTGTATGGTTCTAAACTGGCCGTTTTGTTTACTACCCAGGCGGGTTAAATAAATTTGGGTAAAGTTGCGGTCTTTCTTTTTATGGGGCAGGCTTTTTGTCCATGCCACCATATCGCCTTTGGGTGAAAACCTCAGGCTACTGGCATATTCGGTACTGATGAAATCATAGGGCCGCCAATCGGCCGGGTCAAGCTCTTTCTCCTGCCCTACTACCGGATGGGCCAGGGCAAACCATAACATTATGGCAGACAAAAAAACGAGGTTTTGGTTGTTCATACTTACTAACAATTTAATTTAAGTGCTACAACAAGCCACGGGCATAATTACGGAGTATTAAGTGGCGCGTGTGAAATTAGATAAAGCCCACCAGCTAAACAATGCACACCAATATGTGTGGTATTAAATTTAACAAATGGCTATAAACTTGTTTCATTGGCAAGCATGAGGCTAATTTAGGGCCTAAGCACCAAACGCCATTTTTATGCAACAACCCATTTACCAGGTAGATGCCTTTACCAGTGATTTGTTTGGTGGCAACCCGGCTGCGGTTTGCCCTTTACAGGCATGGCTGCCCAACGCTACCCTGCAGCGCATTGCACAGGAAAACAACCTTTCAGAAACAGCTTACTTTGTACCCAAAGATAAGGGGTATGAGTTGCGGTGGTTTACGCCGGCTGTTGAGGTAAACCTGTGTGGCCACGCCACACTGGCTACGGCGCATGTGCTGTTTAGCCACCTGGGCTACCCCACTGATGCCATT
>CAZXTW010000665.1:0-4087 GCA_964643525.1 uncultured Roseivirgaceae bacterium | reverse complement strand
TGACCAGGCTGTGGCTGCAAAACCCTGAGCAAAAGCGCTTTTTAGAGCAGTTGGCCCATAAATGGAACTCACTCAGTGCCTATCATGCAGGTGTGAAATACTTTATGCTCAACCAGCCACCCGTGCTGAACCAGCAGTTGCCCACACAAAAGGTGCAACGCAATAGTATGGCCATACAAGGCAACCCCCAGAGTACCCAACCCCTGCCGCATGGCAATGCTTTGAAAATAGCCCAAAAGCAGGCCCCCCACCACAATTCAGCACCAATGCCACTTACACGAAAAGGCCGATTGTATGCCTCATTGGCAGGTTATTATGATTAACTGAACTAAATACGGAAACTTTGAGCTATGGTATGCACAGGCAGGCCAGGCACGTAAGGTGGCCAACTTACAACTGTACCTGCTGTCAATGCATAACCTCAAGGCAGAGCTTAAAGCCATTAAGAACCGGCTGGGTGCCAATGCCTTTGAGCAGGCCTTGCTGTTTTTTCAGGGCGTGTATGGCAATTGTGATGAGGAAAGGCTCAGGGTGTTGTTCCAACAGGCATAAACCTATTGCTTACAAACAACCAATACACAAGTATGAGGTTAAACGTATGGGCAACGCAAGCTTCTATGGCTACAACAGGGTGGTACTGATTAGTACCTAAAAAATGATTTTAAGCCTGGTGCTTCTTCCACTCGGTTTGTAAAATGCTTTGTAAATCGCCAGTGTTGGTTCTGAAGGCGGTAGAGGTGAGGGCCAGCGGGGTTTCGTAAATGTTCCAGTTCATTTGCAGCAGGCTTTTGCGGGCCATATTGCTGGCTTTGTTAATGTAGCTGTCAGGGTTGCGCACATGAATCATCAGCATAGGGGTGTTTGACGGGTAAATGCGCTTGGTTTCAAAATTCACGATGTCGTTCCAGCGAATTAAGCTGCCACCCTTACTGGCAGAGAGGTCAACAATGCCCTCGTCAGTCAACTCTAAACCAGCCTTGGTAGTAAAAAGCTGCTTAAACCATAATATGCTCAGGCAACCACAAACCACTAGCAGGGCCAGCCCTAAAAAAGTCATATAGTAATCTTCAACCGCAGAACTATACCATGATTGTGCTAAAAACCAGAGCCCTAAAGTAGCTACCAGCATTGATGCCATAAACAATAGCAAAATGCGCTTTTTGCAAACTGGTATAATAATGGTATCCGTATTACGCATAAAATAGAACTGTTTGTCGAACATTATAGTAATACGGAAACCTGCGCCTAAGGATTCGCCAAATGTTATTTATTCATTACTTTTTGATACTATGGTCAGTTATAAGCCAATCCGTACCTGTTTTTGGCTTGCGGTGGCTTGTGTTTCGTGGTATCATGGCCCTTACCCTACATGTTTTTTATGCCGCATATGCCCTATACAAGCAGGTTAGCCAATAAAAATATACCCAACAGGGGTAAGAATGTTACCGTTTGCTAGCCACTTAAATGCTGCCTGAGGTAGTATTGCTGCTATGTAACTTCTCAATTTTACTTACTAAACGGCTTTAAAAATTACATGGCGCCATCAACCATAAGTTATTTATGCCCACCTGAAAATGCTATGTAAGTATTAACCCCGGTTGGCCACCATCACCAAAGGGCAGGGTACAAACAGACACTTTATTGGGCATAGATTGGCCAATTGCTATTAAATTTTTAAAACCTACGCCCAAAACAGCCTTTGTGCTATTAAATCTTTATGAAAAGTGCCCTCGTAGCCCCTTCATTTAAGCATGCCTTAGTATATTGCCCGCACAAAAGTGCACAACTATGAAGATACTCGTTATTGGAGGGACCGGCTTTATCGGTACGTTTGTGGTAAAACAATTACAAGCCCTGGGTATAGAAGTAGGCCTGGTTACCAGGGGGCTGTCACCTACTGACATTGACCAAAGCACCGTAACCATTTTTAAAGGCAACAGAAGCCGGCTGGTAAACTTACACAAAGACATAGAGGCCTGGCAGCCCGATGCTGTTATTGATTTGATTGCGTACAACAGCCAGGATGCCTGGCAACTGGTGCAAACTTTTAGAGACCTGCAAGCCCGTATAGTACTCATAAGCAGTGGTGATGTATACCATGCTTACGATATGTTTAGAGCTACCATTGAGGGCAACGAGGCTGGCGAGTTGACCGAGCAATCGCCCTTACGCAGCCAGTTGTACCCTTTCCGTAAAAACCTCAACCCTGATACGCCTCAAAACATTCAGTTCTATAACTACGACAAAATACCTGCTGAGCGTATTGTTTTGGCCGAGCCAGACGTAGATTACACCATATTAAGAATACCCGCCGTATACGGCCCCAATGACAGGCAGCACCTGTTTGCCTCTGTGCTTATGCCCATGCTGGCTGGCCAGCCCACCATTAGGCTGGAAGAGAAGAAAGCCGCCTGGAAGTGGACCAAAAGCTATGTAGAAAATGTGGCCAGTGCCATTGTACTGGCTGCCACCAGAGAAGAAGCTGCCAATAAAATATACAACGTAGGTTCAAACGTATTGTATACTGAGCTAGAGTGGTTTAACAAACTGGCCGATCTAACCGGTTGGGATGGCAAGGTAGACATCCGCCGGATTGAAGATATGCCCGAGCAGGAGCGTGAGCCCCTGAACTACGAGCAACACCTGCCCCTGAACGACGACCTGATTCGGAAAGAGTTGGGCTATACCGAAATTGTTAACGAAACAGATGGCCTGAAAGCCACCATTGAATATACCAGAAAAGCCATGGCAGATATGGGCTAAGCCCCACTGCCACTGCTTTTTATGGTAAGAGCAGGCCCGTATAAACAGGATTGTTTGTACGGGCTTGTGTTTTTATACCGGTCGGTATATTTTTGCCGGGTGAAGGAACCAGGCCATAATACAAAAGCAGCCCGTACACGCAACCATATTATTGAACATACGGCAGAGTTGTTTAATAAAAAAGGGTATGCGGGCACGTCAATGACCGACCTCACAGCGGCCACTGGCTTAACCAAAGGCAGCATATACGGCAACTTTAAAAATAAAGATGAAGTTGCAGTGGCCGTATTTCATTACAACCTGAGCTGCCTCAACCATGCTGTGCAGCACCAGGTGCACCAATGTGCCGACCCTGTAGAAAAGCTGCTGGCCTACCCCCGTTTTTACCGAGCCCATTACAAACAGCAGTTTGCCAAAGGGGGGTGCCCTATATTAAATACGGCCATTGAGGCTGACGATTGCCACCAGGCCCTGCGCCAGGCAGTAAACCAGGCCATAGCCCAGTGGGCCAGCCAGCTGGAAGGCATCGTAAAGCAGGGGCAAAGCATGGGCCGTTTGCAGCCCGGTGCCAACGGCCAGGAGCTGGCCAGCCTCATCATTACCCTCATTGAAGGGGCCATGATGCTGGCCAAAACCACCGGACACGACTATTACATGGTGCATGCCACCAACCATTTAGAAGGGCTGATTCAAGGGTTAGCCATAAACAATACTGTAGGATAAAAGCATAAGATTAATAGACACACGATATGGAATCAAGAAGAGTAGTCATTACAGGCCTGGGTGCCATCACCTCAGTTGGCAACAACCACGAGGCCTTTTTCAATGCTTTAATAGCCGGCACCAGTGGTGCCGCCCCTATTACCTTATTTGATGCCTCTAAGTTTAAAACCCGTTTTGCCTGCGAGGTAAAGAACTACGACCCCTCTAAACATTTTGACCGCAAAGAGCTGCGTAAAATAGACCGGTTTGCCCAGTTTGCCCTGTTGGCCACCCAAGAGGCCATTGAAACGGCCCGGCTTGACCCCGACAGCATTAATAAAGAACGTGCTGGTGTTATTTTTGGTACGGGCAATGGGGGCATCAGCACCTTTGAGGGGCAGCTTAAGGAGTTTCATCAGGGCGATGGCACACCCCGCTTTAGCCCCTTCCTGATTTCACGCATGATACCCGACACCGCCGCTGGCCTGATTAGCATAAAGTACGGCTTTATGGGGGTAAACTACGCCCCGGTATCGGCCTGTGCCTCTTCTAACACCGCCATTATAGATGCCTTTAACTACATTAAATGGGGCAAGGTAGATACCATGATATGTGGCGGGGC
>CAZXTW010000664.1:0-4089 GCA_964643525.1 uncultured Roseivirgaceae bacterium | reverse complement strand
GTAACATTTGAAGCAGCTACAGTAGGCTCTGCAATTGGTGTGCCAGGGGCTTCACCAAGACGCAGGTCATCAATAGCCATATCACTTTCAAAACCTGGGCCGGTAGTACCTACAAAGCGCAGCTTAATCGTATCACCAGCATAACCGCTCAGGTCGGCCAGGGTATCATACCATTGGTCGCCCTGGTCGCCGCTAACTACAAACAGCGTATCCCAGTCAAGGTCGTTGGTAGTAGCCTGCAGTACAAGTGAACCTTGATCAAAACCAAACATATGGTACTGGAAGTAGAATGTTGGGCTTGACAGTGGGTTCAGGTCAAAGCAGTTACTGGTCAAGATAGCAGTTGCGTTGCTGCCAATTTCGCCAGGTGTGCCTACGCTAGAAGCTTCCAGGTAGTTGTAGAAGGTACCGTCAATGGCACTAGAAGGACCAGTAAAGCCTGAAGGCGTGCTACCAAAGTTGTTCAGCCAGTCGCCGTCATCACCAGCATCCTGGTTCCAGCCTACACCGTTCTCAAAGCTTTCAGCATAAGGATAGCTGCTTACGATGCTGTTACAGACAATGGCAGGCGAAGGTGTGGTAAACATGGCCGGAGCAGACTGAGCCGACTCGTTTTCGCAACCGTCAAAGGCAGATACAGTTACACTGTACATGGTAGTTGGCATTAAGCCAGTCAATGTAATGGTGGTATCTGGTGTAGTAGCTACCCAAACACTGTCAAGGTATACGTTGTAACCACCAACTACAACATCGTCGGTGCTGGCATCCCAGCTTACATCGGCAGAAGTTACGTCTACATTAGATACCATTACATTAGCAGGTACCGTAGGCGGTATAGAGTCAGAACCGTCGCAGTCGGCAGTTAATGCCAGGCCGTCAATAGCAATATCAGACTCAAAGCTTGGGCCGGTAATACCTACAAAGCGCAGCTTAATGGTTTCACCAATATAGCTGGCCAGGTCTACAGTATCAGCAAACCACTGGTCACCCTGGTCGCCGGCAATAGTCCACAGGCTATCCCAAACAAAACCGTCAAGTGAGGCTTGCAGCGTCAGGCTACCCATATCAAAACCAAACATGTGGTAATTAAAGGTAAACTGAGCATTGCTACGACCACTCAGGTCAAGGCAGGGGCTCATTAAAATAGCAGTTGCATTGGGGAAGCCAGTCGCTTCAACATACATATACCTGTCGCCTTCAATAGCAGCAGTAGGACCAGTACCAATAGAACCGGTAGCACCAGTGTTGTTGGTCCAGTCAGTATCGTCGTTAATTGATTGATCCCAACCAGTAGTACCTAATTCAAAACCTACCTCGTAAGGATAAGCCACAATAGTATTGCTACAGTCTAAGCTGCTGGCAGGGGTAGAGAATACCAGATCGTCAGACCAGGCAGACTCGTTGCCGGCACCGTCAAATGCAGATACGTTTACAGTGTAGCTGGTTTCAGGTACAAGGCCGGTAAGCGTTACAGCAGTATCAGGTATAGCACCCAACAGTACAGAATCAAGGTAAACATTGTAACCTGCCACACCTACATTGTCAGTGCTTGAGCTCCAGCTCAGATCAGCCTGGATGGCAGTTACGTTAGAAGCAGCCAGGTTCATAGGCACGGTTGGTGCTTCAACATCACCAAGGCCACCATCATTCACAGAAAGCACTAAACCATCAATGGCAATATCAGACTCAAAGCTTGGGCCGGTAAGACCAACAAAGCGCAGCTTAAAGCTTTCGCCAACCCAGTCTTCCAGGTTAATGGTAGTACCAAACCACTGGTCACCCTGGTCGCCGCTAATGCTCCACAGTGTGTCAGTCCAGTTAAAGCCGTCTAAAGAGGCCTGCAGGGTAAGAGAACCCATATTGATACCAAACATATGGTACTGGAAGAAGAAGCTGGCCGATGAGTCGGCAGTCAGGTCAAAACAGTCACTTTCAAGAATGGCAACTGCATCAGAGAAGCCAGTGGCCTCAACATACATGTAGAAGCTACCTTCGCCAGCAGCAGATGGGCCAGTGCCGGTAGAGAATGTGCTGCCGGTGTTACGCGTCCAGTCAGTATCATCACCAGTAGCCTGGTTCCAACCTTCATCGGTTTCAAAACCTTCAGAGTAGTTACCAACAAAAACAGTATCACATACTAACGAAGCAGCTGTAGTAGTGAAGAATACTGTATCAGAAACATCTGAAATATTATCAGAATTGTCAAAAGCATCAACATTTACAAAGTAGCTGTTGTTAGGCAGCAGGCCAGTTACAACAAAGCTGGTGTTTGAAGTGGTACCAGCCAGTGTACCATCAAGGTATACGTTGTAACCAGATACTTCAGTGCTGTCTCCGCTAGAATCCCAGCTTACAAGCGCGTCAAAGGCAGTAATGCTGTCAACAGTAACGTTGGCAGGAATGGCAGGAGGTATGGTATCACCAACGCCACCATCGCCCACTTGAATAAACAGGGCATCAATAGCCATATCAGAAGCAAAGCCTGGGCCGGTAGTACCTTCAAAACGTAGTTTTACTCTGCCACCAGCATAAGCATTTAAGCTTACTGTGCTGCTGAACCAGGCATCGCCCTGATCGCCGCTTTGCGTCCAGATGGTTAGCCAGGTGCCATCGTCAATAGAGGCCTGCAGATTTAAAGTACCCTGATCAGCACCAAACATATGGTACTTAAATGAAATACTACCTGAAGTCTCACCAGTCAGGTCAACGCAGGGGCTGGTTAAAATGGCAGTAGCATTGCCACCAATTTCACCAGGGGTGCCGTTGGTAGAAGCTTCCAGGTACATGTACTGCGTACCTTCGTCAGCAGAAGATGGACCGGTATCGGGAGAACCAGTAGCACCAGAGAAGTTAATCCAGTCACCATCATCAGTGGTATCCTGGCTCCAGCCGTCGCCCAGTTCAAAACCTTCAGAATAAGGGAAGGCGGCAATTTCAACACTGTCGCAGGTCAATACCGCAGTAACAGTAGTAAAGGTTAGCGAGTCAGAGAAGGCCGACTCGTTGTTGTTAAAGTCAACCGCAGTAACCTGTACCAGGTAAGAAGTAACAGGCTGTAATGGGGCTAAGGTAAAGGTGGTATCTGTGGTAGAACCAGCCAAAGCACCATCAAGGTAAACGTTGTATGAGGCAACGCCAATATCATCAGTAGCAGTGCCCCAGATTACATCAGCCAGGGTAGCACGTACTTGCGTAGTCATTGGGTTGGTAGGTGCGCCTGGTGCAGTACTGTCGTTGGCACTGTTGGCCAGTAACAAACCACGGTAGGCGTTGGCACGGCCGTTAGCAAACGACTCATCAAAGCCGGGGGCACCCATATCATCAGCTGAGTTCAGCAGCAGGTCAATTATCTCAGGGCCGGTTCTGTTCATATCGGCCGAGAGGATCAGAGCAGCTACACCAGCAGCAGCAGGACAGGCGGCAGAAGTACCACCAAAGTCAAATGTATAATCCAGGGTATCGTTATAACCAGCAGCACCAGGACGGTCAGTAGTGGTTACACCATAAATAAAGGCAGTACCAGCATCGTTCACGTCGTTACTGGGCGCTACAATATCAAGGGTAATACCTCTGTTGCTGTAAGAGCTCAAGTCGCCATCAGGGCTTACTGAACCAACGGCCACAACGCTGTCAATCCTTGCAGGATAGTTCACACAAGCAGCAAAGTCGTTACCAGAAGAGAACAGGATAATACAACCCAGACCACCACGCCCCATAGTAGCCGCATGGTTAATGGCATCAGTCAGGGCAGGCTGCAGGTTATCAATACAGGCATTACCAAAACCCCAAGAGTTACTGATTACATCAGCACCGTTTTCTTCAGAGAAGATGAAAGCGTTGGCCAGTTCCTGGGCAGTTTCACCACCGAAGAAGATGTTTACGGCAATCAACTTAGAATCAGGAATTACACCACGCACACCAATGTCGTTGTGCTGGGCAGTAATAATACCAGCACAAGCCTGGCCGTGGTTGCCTTCGTTGCCCACTACATCAAGCGGTAAACCACCACCAGAGCTATCGGCAGGGGTAAAACCAGCAATAATTTCAGGTAGGTCTGGGTGTGGCTCAACACCGTCATCAATTACAGAT
>CAZXTW010000663.1:0-4090 GCA_964643525.1 uncultured Roseivirgaceae bacterium | reverse complement strand
GGGGTTAATACCCGCCACCACAGCTTTTACCCGATCTAAGTCAGTGGCACCAATGGTATCAATTTTATTGATTAGCACGGCATCTGCCAGGGCCACCTGGCGCAGGGCTTCCTCGGCTTCGGCCAGCCACTCTTCCAGCAGGCCGGCATCAGTCAGGCAAATCACCTGCTCCAGCTCAAACACCTGCTCTACGCGCTCATTATCTAAAAATACCTGAATAATAGAGCTGGGGTCGGCAATGCCGGTAGTTTCAATCACCAGCCTGTCATATTGGTGCTGGTTTTTGGCAGCTTCATTCAGTATGTCTAGCAAACCATCGGCCAGCGAGCAACACAGGCAGCCGGCGCTTAGCTCAACCACCTCTTCTACCCCATCCATCACCAGGCCGCCATCTACATTGGTTTGCCCGCACTCATTTTCAATTACAAAAATACGTTCGGGCAAACGCTCCTTTATAAAGTGATTTAAAAAGGTGGTTTTACCACTGCCTAAAAAGCCAGTGATAATATGTACGGGTGTTCGTTTCACAAATCTATTCTTAAAATAATGCGCTTTTCGTGGGCATGCTCAATGGCTGGCGAGCGGTGTACAATACCTTTGGTAGCATCCAGGCTGTTGGGGGCCTCGCCCTTTAATATGCCCACCTCAAAAGCCTGTAAACGCTGCACCTGCGTAGGATCTTTTACAATTTGCTCATTGCTTTTGCCCAAACCAGCGCGGTTTACTGCACTTTCGGGCAGCCACTCAGTGCCCTTGCCATAATACGTGGTAAACAGCCTCAATTTATAGCAATCTACATGAAATTTAGTACAGGCATCGTTATCAACCACGCGCAAATGCAATTGGCCCTGGTTGCAATTGGCCATTTGTAAAAAGTCATGGCTTAGCTGCTGCACATCGTGCCAGAACAATGCCGCTTGCTCAGTTGCCTGGCCAGGCCAGGCTTTGCGTGCTTTTTTTAACTGTTTGCCCAAATTGCCCATAGTAATGGGCAGGTGAATGCGCTCAGGCTGCTGCTGCACTACCTCACTTAAATAGGCGGTAATGGGTGGTATAGGCGGCCTTTGCCAGCAAAAAAGGTTGACACCTGGCTGTAGCACACTAGTACGGTCGTGCCAAGCCTGGCTAAGCACCTGCTTTGGGGGCAGTAGCTTTGAGGTATTAGAAGCAAAAACGGCAGGAAAGCTCATAGTATTGGGGCAGTAATAAAAGTTTAAATAGAATTGTTGGCTACCCTGTTTTTCAGCCTCAGGTTTTGAATATGGGCATAGGCTATTACAGCCGCGCCAGCAATAGAAAGCCCTGCCGCTTGCCAGCTGCCTGCTACCGCCTCGCCATTAACCAACAGTAAAAAGCCCGCCACAAACAATACCGGCACAAAATGCTGCCGGTGTTGAATAAAACCACCCATGAATGATACGAGCCCAATAACCAATGAGGCACCTATTATGGTGAGCTCAATCCACTCTTGATCAATAGCAAATAGTAGCGAGTCGAGCCCAAAAATTACCAGAAGGGGTACTGCCAAACAATGCAACATACAAAAGGCAGAAGTACAAACCCCTAGTTTATCTATAGCAACAGCGTTTTTCTTGATCATACGTAACTCAATTAAATAACTGGTAACACGGCTAAATGAGCCAGCTGAAACCATGCTGATTACAAAGTTATTCAAAACAGCGCTTTATGCAACAGAGTTGCAACATCAACATATGTGAAATTAGCGGCATATTTATTGAAAGGCAGTAACCCAATTAAGGTCTGTACGTAAACAACTTCTTTAGCCAGAAAAATTCAACTCAACAACTAACCTATGGACCACCACCTTAAACTGACTGATGCCCAGTTTTTAGGGCACTTCAATGACTGCACCTTGCCCCCAGCCCTGTTTAGCCATGAAGCGCACCTTCGGTTGGCATGGCTAAACATTAAGCAATTAGGTACAGCATTGGCCATTACAAAGGTACAAAGCCAAATCAAGGCCTATGTCAAGGCTGTAGGCGCAACTGATAAGTACAATACCACCTTAACCATTGCAGCCGTACAAATGGTAAACCACTTTATGCAACGCTCAAATGCAAAGCATTTTACTGATTTTATGAAGGAATACCCGCAGTTGAAAGCTGATTTTAAGCGGCTAATTAAGGCGCATTACAGCTTTGATATTTTTAACTCAGCTCAGGCAAAAACCACTTACCTAGCACCTGATTTACAGCCTTTTTAAATAAAAAACAGTTGCTACCTTAGTTAATGCTACCATAAAATTGTTGCAGAAGCCTGTTAAAATGCGCTGGTTGTTCCATATTGGGTAAGTGGCCCGAATTAGGTACAACCTCAAAGGCTGCGTTTGGTATTGTTCGAGCAAGTTGCTCCATATCGGCAATAGAAAAAAAGTAGTCCTGCTCGCCCGCCACAACCAAAGTGGGTACCTTAATTGATTTCAAAAATGGGGCATTATCTCTTCTTAACGCCCGCCCCTTGTGCGAGGCTATGGCCCCCTGGGTTTTTGTTTGCTGCATCATAGCCAACAAGTGATTATATACTGCCCCCTTAGCCTGGTAGGTATCAGTATGTATATACTGTGCAATGGCCTCAGTGGCATACGCAGCCATGCCTATATGGTTAATTTGTTTGGCCAGCTGCATGCGCCGTTCTTTGCCTTGTGCTGTTTCGCCTACGGGCTTGCTGGCACATATAACCAATGATTGCACATATTGCGGAAAAAGCCTGGCAAACTCAACAATAATCTCACCCCCCATTGAAAGCCCAACCAAATGCACGGCGCTCACGCCCAGCTCGTCAAGAAGCAGGCGCAGGTCAAGAGCTTGCTCTTCAATAAATATTTGCTCAAACGAAAAGGCCGATTGGCCATACCCCCGTAAATCAGGCAATAACAGGCGATAGTTGGCCAATGCCTGGTGCTGGTATTGCCACATGGTATGGTTAAATGGATGTCCATGTACCAGCAATATGACTGCCTTCGCGTACATCTTCATAAAACCATTCGGCACCTCTTACCATAACTTGTTTCATAGGGTCTGTATTTAAGTGATGTTCATTACCCGTAGTACTGCGCTGTTCACTATTTGGCGGGCAGGCTCATTACATAATCATAGCTTTCATTTAAATACACGGCAAGGGCATCTAAATCAGTTAGCATATGCTTGGGCACCAGTACATAGCCCTGCATCACTGAGTTGTACGATTTGTAAGTGGTGGTGCCCCAGGCCTCAATATACTGTTGCTGCACAGATTTCGGAAACCTGATGCCAATTTCACCTGCCTTGTTCAGCATTGAAAACATATGCCCATTGGCCGTGGTGCTGGGCACTGTTTTGCCTTTTCTTTTAAACCGGTTGCATTTGGCCACGAGCGCATCGTATACCTTCAATTGCTCTTCCCACATCATGGCTGCAGTATACCACATAGCCACAAAAAATCAAAGCTGCTTAGGGCTTTGGGCAGGCGGCACACCACGGTAATTATTAAAGGAACAATTAGCCCCATCTGCACTCAAAAAAGAAAGTGCAAAGGGTTTGATTCACTATTTTAGCCTAAATTCAATGATCATTCACAAGCTTTGGCTATACTGCCCATTCATACTGAATAAATAGTGATGACAAAACTCAATGACCCATTCAAACTGCCTTGCGGGGTAGAAATACCTAACAGAATTGTCAAATCTGCCATGAGCGAAAATATGGCCGATGCCGGCGGTAGGCCAGGGCAAAGGCTGTTTAACCTATACACCGGTTGGGGCCAGTCTGGGGCAGGCATTTTGGTGTCTGGCAATGTGATGATCCATAGCGGGGCACTGGGCGAAAAGCACAATGTAATTCTTGAAGACGAAACCTACCTGCCTAAGTTCAAAAAATGGGCTGATTTGGCCCAGCTGCATGGCAGCCACTTATGGATGCAGATAAACCACCCAGGCAGGCAGGTGCCTAAATTTAATAAAACAAGTGTGAGCCCATCTGACGTGGCGCTGAAGCTACCGGGCATGGTGTCCCAGCCCCGGCCACTAACTGAAGATGAGATTTATGACCTGATAGAGCGGTTTGGCAACGCCGCAGCCTGGGCAAAAGAAGCC
>CAZXTW010000662.1:3738-4090 GCA_964643525.1 uncultured Roseivirgaceae bacterium | reverse complement strand
AGTTTTTAAAAGGCTCTGGCAGGTCGTGGTAGGCCGCATTTGGGTCAAGGCTGCCGTTCCAGCCCTGAAAGGTGCGGTATACTGGCGTGATCTGTTCATCTTCAAGGTCAAACGGAATCACGTCAGTGGTGTGCTCACCAATGGTATAATGGGTGCAGACTTTAATTTCTTCAAAGGCATTGAGCACATCGGCCTTCATCATAAACAGCTGGGTAACGCCGTTAAGCATCACAGCATATTTCAGTGCAGGCAGGTCAAGCCAGCCGCACCGCCTGGGGCGGCCGGTGGTTGAGCCAAACTCGTGCCCTTCGCGCTGCATTTTGGCGCCTACATCGTCAGTAAGCTCAGTGGG
>CAZXTW010000662.1:0-3728 GCA_964643525.1 uncultured Roseivirgaceae bacterium | reverse complement strand
ATTCGCCCGTTTCGTCGTGGAGTTCGGTGGGGAAAGGCCCCGCCCCTACTCTGGTACAGTAAGCTTTAAAAATGCCAAATACTTCGCCCACTTTTGAGGGTGCAATACCCAGGCCGGTGCATGCACCTGCAGCCATGGTGTTTGAACTGGTTACGTAAGGGTAGCTGCCAAAGTCAACATCAAGCAATGAGCCCTGGGCTCCCTCAGCCAGTATACGCTGGCCGGCCAGTGCCATATGGTTTACCTGGTAGGCTGTGTTTACTATTTTGTATTGTTTCAAGAATTCAATGGCTGCTAAAAACTCAGTTTCTGCTTCAGCCAGGTTGTACTCAAATTCATAAAAATCAAGTATGCGCTTATGTTTGGCCACCAGTGCGTGGTAGCGCTCGTTAAAGTTGGGGCTTACAATATCACCTACACGCAAGCCCAGGCGGGCAATTTTATCCTGGTAGGTAGGGCCGATGCCTTTAAGGGTAGAGCCAATTTTTTGCTTACCCTTTGATTTTTCGTAGGCGGCATCAAGCAGCCGGTGGCTCGGTAATATCAATTGGGCTTTGTCTGATATAAATAAGTCTCGGGTAGTGTTGACCTGATACTTTTCTAAATCGGTTATTTCTTTCTTGAATATTACGGGGTCAAGCACCACTCCATTGCCAATGAGGTTGGTTACCCCAGGCCTGAATACACCAGATGGTATTTGGTGCAGCACGTGTTTGATGCCCTCAAACTCAAGTGTGTGGCCAGCGTTGGGCCCGCCCTGAAAGCGTGCCACTGCGTCGTACTTAGGGGCCAGGTAGTCTACTACCTTCCCCTTGCCCTCATCGCCCCATTGCAGGCCAAGCAGTATGTCTATTTGCATTTTAAGATAAGTTTCTCAGTTTGGCCAGTGCCTCGCTTTTACTTTCCTGTATATTAAATATGTTGGTGAGTTTGGTAATGATCAATAGTTTTTTTACCTGCTCTGACGGCCTGATGAGTATCACCTCGCCGTCTTTATTTCTGAATTTGGTCAGGATGGTTATAAGCACACCAATGCCGCTGCTATTGATATAGCGCACCCCTGAAATGTCAATGATGCAATACCTGATTTCTTTGCTGATGGCATCATTTACTATTTCAAGCAAGGCCGGGCCGTTGTTTTCGCCAATCAGATCACCCTCAAAGGTAAAATCTATAATTCCGTCTTTAATCTCGTGGTCAAAAGTCATAAGCTGTATGCATTAAGCGTAATAGGCTATTAAGGACACTAAAATTAGTATTGTGTGCTTTCAAATATAAAAGTGATACACGGGTTTGCAAAGGCTTTATATATAAGTGTTAAGCAAAGCGCGTTACGCTTTCGATACTTTCAACCGCTTTGAGCTTTTCAATGAGCATATCCAGGTGCAGCGTGTCTTGTATATATAGTTTAATGGTGCCTTCAAATATGCCATTGTCAGTTTCGACAGTGATAGAGCGCATGTTTACACCCAGGTCGGTTGAAATTATTTCAGATACATCATTAATTAACCCTACCCGGTCAGTGCCCAGTATTTGAATGCCCGCCATAAACATGAGCTCTTTCTGGGCCGTCCATTTGGCTTTTACCACCCGGTAGCCATAATTAGACATGAGCTCAACGGCATTGGGGCAGTTGGTTCGGTGTATTTTGATGCCTTCATTGACGGTCACAAAGCCAAATACATCATCGCCCATAATGGGGTTACAGCACTTGGCCAGCTTGTAGTCAATCACATCCATATCCTCACCAATTAACAACATGTCATTACCCTGGCCTTTTTTCTTTACCTGCTCTTTTTCAAACGAGCGGGCATCAGAAGGCCTGCGCTTTTTCTTGTTGTTAATATTCTCATATACATCTTTAAACTTTTTCAGGTCGGTAGATTCAATCTTACCCTTACCTACCATATAAAAGAAGTCTAAAGGTGTTTTGGCATTGAAGTAAGCCCTCAACTGGTTAATAACAGTATAGCTGTTGTCAAGCTTCATTTGCTTGAGCTTTCGCATTACTATTTCTTTTCCATCAGCTGCGGCGGCCTTTTTCTCTTCTTTGAGTACATCTTTAATTTTGGCCTTGGCTTTTGAGCTTACCACAAACCTGAGCCAGTCTTCACTGGGTTTTTGCTTTTTACTGGTCAGTATTTCAACCTGGTCGCCATTTTTCAACACGTGGTTGAGCGGCAACAGCTTCTGGTTAATTTTAGCCCCAATACAACGGGCGCCCACTTCGGTGTGAATGTCAAAGGCAAAATCAAGGGCAGTAGCGCCATGAGGTAAGGTGCGCACCTCGCCTTTGGGGGTAAATACAAATACCTCTTCACTAAACAGGTTGCTTCTGAAATCGTCAATGAATTCAATGGCACTATAGTCACTCTGCTCAAGCACTTCGCGCACCTTGGCAATCCATTCATCAAGGCCTACCCCCTCTGCATGGTTGTGTTGGGGCTTGTCTTTGTATTTCCAGTGGGCGGCATAGCCCTTTTCGGCAATGTCGTTCATGCGCTGGGTGCGTATTTGCACTTCTACCCACTGGCCCGAGTGGCTCATAACGGTGGTGTGCAACGATTCATACCCGTTGGCTTTGGGTATGCTAATCCAGTCGCGCAGCCGGTCGGGGTTAGGCTGGTAAAAATCAGTTACTATTGAGTATGCCTGCCAGCAGGCGGCCTTTTCGTGTTCAGAGTCAGTATCTAATATAAAACGTACGGCAAACAGGTCATACACTTCTTCAAAGGGTATGTTCTGCTTTTTCATTTTGTTCCAGATAGAATAGACTGATTTGGGTCTGCCTTTTACCTCGTAGTCAAAGTTTTGCGCATTGAGCTCTTTCTGGATGGGCTTAATGAAGTTGCGTATAAACCGATCGCGCGATAGCTTGGTGGCATTGACTTTAGCCAGTATTTCGCGGTAGGTATCCTGCTCGGTATATTTCAGGTACAAATCTTCCAGCTCTGATTTAATGGCATACAGCCCCAGCCTGTGTGCCAGGGGCGCGTAAAGGTAAATGGTTTCAGAAGCAATTTTTAGCTGCTTGTTTCTGGGCATACTGTCTAGCGTGCGCATGTTGTGCAGCCTGTCGGCCAGTTTAATCAGGATTACCCGCACATCGTCAGAGAGGGTAAGCAGCATTTTACGGAAGTTCTCGGCCTGTTGTGAGCTGCCATGCTCAAACACCCCTGATATTTTGGTGAGGCCATCAATAATGGTGGCTATTTTAGGGCCAAACTCACGCTGCACATCGGCAATTTCCCACTCGGTATCTTCCACCACATCGTGCAGCAGGGCCGCTACGATAGAGGTAGTGCCCAGGCCAATTTCAGCCACACAAATCTGGGCTACTGCCAATGGGTGTATGATGTAGGGCTCGCCCGACTTGCGGCGCATGTCTTTGTGGGCCTCTACCGATACATGAAATGCTTTTTTGATAATCTTGGCATCTCCATCTTTCAAGATGGGGCGTGCTTTGCGCAATAAACGGCGGTATTGCTTTAAAATTTCTTTTCTTTCTACTTCAACGTCTACGGTTATCATCTCAACTATGCTACTACTTATTCACTTATGCTAAAGCCCAAAATAAAAGCCGGGCGTAATCATTGTTGTTTCATTGAAAGTTATTAGCTTTGCACTCAATTCATTTTTCAGCCTGCGGATGTGGCGAAATTGGTAGACGCACTAGACTTAGGATCTAGCGCCTCACGGCATGGGGGTTCGAGTCCCTCCATCCGCAC
>CAZXTW010000661.1:0-4093 GCA_964643525.1 uncultured Roseivirgaceae bacterium | reverse complement strand
GGTTTCGGGTATGCCATCAACAATAATTTTTACACCCCGCACACCAAAAGCAGCCCTTGAGCCAAAGCCCCTGATGGCAATGCGTAAGTCTTGCGCTTTGTTGTTGGCATTGAGGGCCAGTATGCTTGGGGCCTGCAAAAGCACCTCTTGCAGGCTGTTTTGGGGCAGCTGGTCTTTGGCTTTGGGGGCTATGGTGTAAACTGAGGAAGGGGCCTGCAGCCAGTTTTTTTCAAGTTTTGTGGCTTCAATGAGTACTTCGCTCAGTACCTGGGTGTTGCCAGTGGTATCTGCCTGGCCGTGGGCTAATACAGATAAAAGCATGCTTATGATGCTTAAAAGGCCACCGATACCACCAGGCTTAAAGAATTGTGTATGCATGAAAGTTTTGAGCTCATTGTATGGCCGTCAAAGGTATTAAGTTACAAGTAAAAACGCCTCAGTAAAAAAACGGCTGGGGCCTGGGCCCCAACCGTTTTTTGCAAACAAGTTTTGTTTTGGCTTGTGGTTACTTGATTTTCTTGAGCAGTAAATCGGCCACCAGCTCTGACGAGGCCGGGTTTTGACCGGTAACCAGCAGGCCATCTTCAAGGGCGTAGGGGTTCCAGTCTTCACCTTTAGAGTATACACCTCCGTTTGCCTTCAGCATGTCTTCAACAGAAAAGGGCACAATATCAGTAAAGTTAATGGCCGCTTCTTCAGAGTTTGAGTAGGCTGTTACCTTTTTGCCCTGCACTATGGGGGTGCCATTGGCATCTTTCACATTTTTAAAGATGGCCGGGCCATGACATACCGAGGCCACTGGTTTGTTGTTATTGTAAAATGATTCAATCAGGGCAATAGAGTTTGGATCATCTGCCAGGTCCCACAGAGGGCCATAGCCGCCTGAGTAGAATATGGCGTCATAGGCCTGATGGTTAACGGTGGCCAACGGCACTGTTTGGGCAAAAACGGCCTGGGTAGCTTTGTCTTCAGTAAAGCGCCTGGTTGATTCGGTTTGGAAATCGGGCAGTTCACTTTTAGGGTCAATTGGCGGTTGTCCACCTTTGGGTGAGGCCAGGGTAACTTCAAGCCCCTTGTCTTTAAAAAAATAGTAGGGGGCGGCAAACTCTTCTAACCAAACGCCGGTTTTTTGGCCGGTATTGCCCAGGGCATCGTGGCTGGTAATTACAATCAATACTTTTTTCATGGTTGTGGGCTTTTCTGTTTCAACTTTAGGTTCTGACTCGGCGGCTCTTTTATTTACTTTCTGGTTACAAGAAGCAAATAGGGCAATGCCAAGTAAAATAAATAATAGTTGTTTCATTGTTTATAAGTTTTATAGAAGCAAAAATACAGCCTGCTCAACTCTTAAAAATTGATGTATGGTAAGAAAGGATTTTGGTATAAATTAATTTAGGCGGCAACCTTTGGGCTACGGTTACTTTTTAAAAATCCAGGCTGAAAACAGCTTGGTAACTCTGGGCATTACGATGTAGGTCATTAAGGGCACCAGGGTTAAAGAGACCATGAGCATGCGCAAAAAGGGATGTAGAAAGTTAAAGTAAAAACCCACCAGGGTGCTGATGGTGAGCACCAGCGGATAAATGACCATAAAGGTGAGCAGGGCCATTTTCCATTTTTGAGGCGGGGCTGCTGTGGCCTTTTCGGGCAATGAAAACCAGAATTCTATGCCTTCCTGATAGCGGATTTCACTTTCTTTAATGATGTACTGCTTTAGCTCTTGCGCCCATTGTTTGCGTACATCTGACATAGCCCAGGTGTTGTAGTTGGGTTCAGTATCAAACCGCACCAATACAATGTATTCATTTTCAACATTGTAGTTAAGCTGTATGGTTTGGATGCCCTCATAGCCCTGAAAGCTTTTGGCTTTTTGTATTACCTGTTTCAGGGCACGCTCAAAGGCCTGCTCTTTGCCCTTTTTGACATAATGAGAAACAACAACCGAAAAGCTATTTTCCATGTAAGCAGTATTGATTGACTAATGGACAACTGTTGCAGGCCATACCCTGAGGTATGCAAAGCTATATGGATTAGCAATGTATTCAATTGATGTGTGGTAAGAAAAAACTTGCCTACCTCATCATTTCTTTTCTGATCCGGCTCAGGCTTTCTGTAGTAATGCCCAGGTAAGAGGCTATGTGGTAGTTTTTAACGTTTTGCTGAATGTTGGGGTAAGTTTTTATGAATGTGAGGTACCGCTCTTTGGCGGTTTGGGCCAAATTACCCAGCACTCTTTTTTGCAGGGCCATGAAGCGGCCTTCCAACTTTTTTCTGAAAAAGGTTTCAAACCCTGGCACATGGGCATAGAGTTGCACCATGTCTTTTCTGGCCAGTTTGTATATGGTACCGCTCTGTATACACTCAATATTAGTCAGGGCTTCATCGCCAGTAAAAAAAGCGGTGTAGTCGCTAATCCACCAGTCTTTCACGGCAAATTGAAGGGTATGTTCTTTGCCAGCCTGATCAATAAAAAAGGTTCTGAAACAGCCGCTGTGTACATAATGTGTGTACAGTACCGTCTCGCCTTTGTTGAGCAACATCTCGCCCTTTTTCAGGCCAACCCTTTTCATGGCGTTACCAACGGCGTTTAGCTCATCTTCAGTAAAGTCTGTTCCCTGTAGTATTTGGGCCAGTAGTGCATGTTCCATAGTCACCTGTTTAAGCGGGGTTTACTTTTAAACGTTTGGCCACACTACGGGCGGCCCAGTAGCCGTTCATGCCATGCACACCACCCCCGGGTGGTGTTGAGGCTGAGCAGATAAAAATTTTAGGGTTAGGCGTTGTGTAAGGGCTCCATCGGGCCACAGGCCGGGTAAACAGTTGGGTAATATCTGCTGCGCCGCCAGTTACGGCGCCACCTACATAGTTGGGGTTGTAGGCATGAAAGGCTTTGGGGCTCATGTGGCTTTTGGCCAGAATGGTATCTTTAAACCCTGGCGCAAAGCGCTCAATCTGGTTTTCAATGGCAGTAGTCATGTCATATTCATCACCCTGTGGCACATGGCAGTAGGCCCAGCAGGTGTGCTGCCCTTTCGGGCTTCTGGTGGGGTCAAACTGGCTTTGCTGGGCCAGCAGTACGTGGGGCCTGTTGTGGCGCTTGCCAGCCCAGGCGGCGTGTTCGGCCGCGGCAATTTCTTCAAAGGTGCCCCCCAGGTGCAGGGTGGCCGCCTCAAGACAGCGTGGGTCTCGCCAGGGTATGGGCTGGCTTAGTGCATAGTCAATTTTAAAGCTGCCCATACCATAGTTGTATTTTTTAAGCCTGTTGGTATAGCCGGTGGGCAGTTCGGTAGCAGCGATAGTGGCCAGTTGCCGGGGGTCAGTATCAAATAGATAGGCCCTGGCGGGTGGCAGTTCTTTAAACTGTTTTATTAAGGTGTTGTACTGTATGGCACCCCCTGCTGCCTGGTAGCATTTTAAAAGGGCATGTGTTATTGCCTGCGAGCCACCTTTGGCTACAGGCCAGTTAACGGCATGGCCACTGGCCATTAGCACCAGGCCAAGGGCAGAGGTAAATAGTTTATTAAGGGGCAACACACTGTGCCCGGCACAGCCAGCAAACAAGGCTTTGGCCCGGTGTTCTTTAAAAAATAATTTGGCAAAGGTAGTGGCTGGCAGGGCAGCCTTCAGGCCAAAGCCCGCTAAAAATAAAGGGTGCTTAGGCATACCCAAAGGCTTCAGGCTGTCTTCAATGAGCCAGTCGGCATGCCTGGCTAAGGGGGAGATGAGCCGTTGGTAATTTTTGGCATCTGCCCCCAGGTTACGGGCTGTTTCAGACACAGATTGGCTCAGAATTACAGCCGCCTCGTCATCTAACGGATGTGCTACTGATGCTTGCGGGTATACCCACCGGAGGCCGTACTGCTCAAGGGCAAGCTCCTGAAAATAGGGTGATAGGATGCCCGTTGGGTGCACAGCCGAGCAGACGTCATGGTGGAAGCCTTCAAGCGTAAGTTCAGCGGTGCGTGTACCCCCACCAGCAGAGGCAGCTGCCTCTACAATAAGTACCTGCAGCCCCTTATGGGCCAGGTAGATGCCTGCACTGAGACCGTTGGGACCCGAGCCTATAATTACAACGTCATATTTTACTGCCATT
>CAZXTW010000660.1:0-4095 GCA_964643525.1 uncultured Roseivirgaceae bacterium | reverse complement strand
GTTTAAAATGCGGGCAATAACGGGCAGTATGGCTTGGGCTGCCTGCTCGTTAAAGTCAGTGTCAGGGGTGGCGGTAGCTGGCTGGCCGGTGGCCAGGCCCTGTTTGGCACGCTCACCAATTTTACGCCGCTCGCCATACTCAAACTGGGCAAACGAGCGCCGCAGCATGGGCAGCAGCTCAATAAAGGTGGCCTTTTCAAGGGCGCTTACCCATTGGTACAGCAGGTTCCAAAGGCGGTCGTCATACATTAAAATCATGCCGCTGCCCTTCAGGAAGCCTTCCAGCCAGGCAGCCACCGTGGCGGGGTTATTCGTGACTGACAGGGCACGCGAAATGCGGCGGTCGGCTTCGGCTTCGCTAAACTGCTCGGCATCCAGCAGCAGGCGGCACACACAGCCCAGAATCATGGCATGCACCCCCTGCTTATCAACCACCCCAAACAGGGCCGCCAGCCAGTCGGCTTCGCTTTGCTTATGGGCATACACCTTAATGGCATGGTGCAGGCTGGCAATATAGCTAAACATGTGGGCCGAGGTTTCTTCGTCCAGCCCATAGCAGGCGTTGGGCAGGCCGGCATTGATTTTCACCAGCAGCTGTAGCACAATGGCATCAAGCACCGTCAGGTCAGTCTGGCGCACATCACCATAGCGGCTCACGTTTACCAGCTGGGGCACGGCCTGCATCAGGTCCATAATGTCAGTGCTAATGCCCGTTAGCTCGTTAATTTTATCGAGCAGCACCACCAGCTGCTCAAACAGCTCAGCAGGCAGGCTCAACTGTATCAGCTGGGCCACATCATTCACCTGTTTGGTGGCCCGGCAGCGCTGCACCACCAGTGCCTGGGCGGCGGCATCAACGGTATTGCCCAGGTGGGCCTGGTCAACCAGGGCAATCATCATTTCAGGCTGCCATTGCAGCTGCCACGATTCTTTAAAGGTGCCTTTGCTGCGGCTGTGGGTGCGTTCCATCCAGGTAATGCCCAGTATTTGCAGGCGGTGGAAGAAGATGCTGCGCTGCCGGTCAAGGTCTTTGCGCAGGTCAAGGTCGTACTGTTTGGGGGCGGCCGATAGTTTGAGGCGCAGCTGTTTGGCCGTGCGCTCAAAATCTTCTTGCAGGGGCATTTTGGGTATGCTGTCGGGCACGGCGCCCATTTTCTCGCCTACAATCAGCTGCTCCTGCACCAGGCGCAGCAGCAGCTCATCGCCCAGGCACATGACCGAGAGCACGGCATCGTTCATTTCGTTCAATGATACGTAGTACTGGTTGCGGATGGCGGCCAGGCTGCGGGCCAGGCGATAGGTTTCCAGCACGTGGGCGGTAGAAATATCGGTGCCCTGCTTGCGGAACAACTCGGCCACCCTGGCCAGCCATTGCACCTCGTGCTGGGGGTGGGCACCACTTTGCCACAGGTGCTGGTACCAACCGGGCGATTCAATGCCGGCCCCATAGCCAGAGTACATGCTTAGGCGGCCGTTGGTCCACGGTATCCAGGTAGCGGTTACCTGCATTTTGGCTCTGGGCTTGGGCAGCTTTTTCAGTATTTTCTGGTCGGCCTTCGCCTGCTGGTCAAGCGCTGTCAATGCCGGGCCGTGCCATGCCCCGCACACCACCACTATGTTTTGGTACATTTCGTTCTGTGCCGTTGCCAGCAGGTGGCGCATATAGGCCTCTCGGGCTACGTTTTCCTGGTCTAAAGCACTTTTCAGGCCCGACTGCCTCAGGGCCGTAAGCACGTGCATAACACTGCTAAAATGCTCTGCGGCTGTTACCTGGTTGTGCTCAAAGTGGTGTTCCCAAAACTGCTCGTCTTCATCAAACCCGGCAGCCTGCGCCATATAGCTCATGGGTGCGCGGGGCGGCTGTGCAGGTGGTGCGCCTGCTGCTGCCTCAGTTGGTTCGGGTGCCTGGGTGGCTTCAGCGGCTTGCTGTTGTTTTTTTTGCTGCTGTGTAAAGCTAATGGCCGCGGGCAGGTCAATGGCCCGCACAGGTATGCCCTGCCGGTTGGCGTAGGCGGCGGCTACCCACTCTGGCGAGTAGGCCGCAAAGGGGTAAAAGGCAGCGTATTTGGGCTCAGCACTGTTATAAACCATAATGGCCACAGGCGGCTTTAAGTCAGGGTGGCCAATGTGGTGCAGCACGGCATCAATCTCTGGTGGCCCTTCAATCAGCACCAGGTCGGGCTGCAGCGCTTCAAGCCGCTGCTGCACCTGCCGTGCGCTGCCCACCCCGTGGTGGCGTATGCCTAATATATGTACTGCCATAGCCTGCTTGCCTAGGGTTGCAACAACAAATCAATATCGTACATCACTTCAGAAAAAAACACGGGCGGCACGGCTTTCAGGGTCAGCTTTTTTCTGCCACCGGGCTTCCCATAATCTGCCGGCATAAAGAATATTTCATACACCGTGGCCGGTTCCTGCCCACCCTGGTACCAGGCAGTGGGCCCTGAAATAGAGGCCTCAGCAATAATGGCCCCGTTAAGGCCGGGCTTGCTGAACTCGCTCATGCCCCCATCGCCAGCCGTTTTCAACCATTTGCGCTTTACCAAAAAGCTGTTTACATGGTCGGCCCCACGGGGTACGTTCCGCTCAAAATACATGCGGGTGTGGTTCTGGCCTTCTTCGCCAGCAGGCACGGTAAACACCTTGCGGTCAAGTATAGGGAATAGCGTAACCAGCTCAAGTGCATACACCTTATCCTGCCAGGCCTGCAATTGCTGTTCAGTGAGGTAACAGGGGTGCAGTATGCCCACCTGCTGGGCGGGTTCCAGTTCCACCTCATCATCAGTTACGGTATAACAGCCGGCATCTTCATCACAATAAAAGGCATTGAGCAATTGCCCTTGTTCATCAAACACACCCCATAACAGCTTAAGGGCATACACAAACAGTATGGGGTGGTTAAAAAAGTTTTCCTGCCACTCGGCCGCCTGCCAGCGCCGGGCGTCTACCATATTCTTTTCCAGGCGCTCGTGCTGGGTTTTGGCTACTTCGCGCAGCTCCTTGCCCATGAGGCTCAGCTCCTTTTTCAGGGCGGGCTCAGCCTGGGCAGGGGGCGATTTGCGCACCTTATTCTCTTCAGTGAGGTAGTTCAGCTTAAAATCATTGGCTACAAAAGCCCGGTACTCCTGCCCGGCTACCTCAAAGGTTTTGTAAATGCCTTCAAAGCCAAAATCAGGCACAATGCGGTCGCTCAGCTGGTCCATCGTAAGGCCGTGCACCTGTGCGGCAGCTTCCAGGGCTTCCTTGGCCGCCTGGCCAATGGCTGGCTTTTTGGTGGCCATTTTGCGGTATATGCCCTCTACCAGGCGCAGGGCCTTGTTGGTACCTACCATGGCCATGGCCCCCACCACATACTCGGCCATTTTGCTGCGCTTGGCGGCCAGGCTGTCTTTAAACAGCACATTCAGTTGGTGGGTCAGGTTGTCATTGCCCATCAGGCCTGCTATGGTAAGGTAATACTTCAGCTTGGTATTGGCATTGCTGTTTTGAAAGGCCGTGAGCAGGGCCAGGGCAAAGGGGCCGCTTTTGCTTTTGTCAATATGCAGCAGCAGTTGCCTGGCCTCAGCATCGGCGCCCAGGCCTTTGGTGCGCTTCATGCGGTACAGCAAAAAGCGGATGTGCGCTGGGGGCAGGGCCTGCCCGTTAGTGTAATACACAGGGGGCAGTGCTTCTTCTGCCAGCCACTTCTCGCCCCACTTGTTCAGTTTTTTGCGCTGCTCGGCACCGGCTACCATGTCATGCACCTGGGCTATGGTCAGGGGCTGGGCAAAACGGGTATGGCTCAGGGCAGCCAGCAGCATATCGCGGGTATCGTCATTGCGCTCTTGATCTAATGCTTCAGCCAAAGCCTCAACAAAATGGTCATCGGGCCATTTCACTGCCAAAGTGGCCCCTACTACACGTTCGTTCACGGTTTTACCGCCCAACAGGGCCACTACATGGGGCTTTACCTGCTCAGGGTACTGCACCAACAGGCTGGCCGCGTAAGCATTCACTACCTTGTTGCCCTGGTGCTGCATCAGGTCAAGCACGGGCTGTACCAGGGCCTCAGCTTCGTAGCCCTGCAGCATGCCAAACAGGGCATCATAAAAG
>CAZXTW010000659.1:287-4113 GCA_964643525.1 uncultured Roseivirgaceae bacterium | reverse complement strand
GTAGTCATAAGCCGTGTGGTATTCGCTTACAGCATAGCCAGGGTTGGTTTTGCCGCTGTGGATGTTTTTAACAATTACTTTTGAGTAACCTACCGAAGGGGCCGGGTAGGCGGTTTCGCCAATAGGCCCCTGGCTGGTTTTCAGGTCTTTGCCGGCAATAAGCCTGTCTTTAATGGTTTGCACCCTACGGGGTATGTAGCGTACCATTACGTTTTCTTCACTTATGGCATTGGGCTCGTAGGCCGCCACACCACTGCTTATTATTGCTTTCTGGGGTATATCATCCGCTTGCGCCGGGTCAGTGGTTTTGTATATGTACTCATGGCCGTACAGCACGGGCTGGCCGGTGGTGGTGGTGCCATTGTCAAAGGTAAGCAGGCGTTTTACACGCACGCCCCCGCCCCTTTTGGGCTTTATGGCCGGTAGGCGCAGGTATGACTGCTCTGGCTTGTATTGCTGGCACAACTCTAACGCACCAGGTACTGCTGCGGTTAACCACAGGTTAAGCAGGTGCTCAACAGCCTGCCCCGGGGTATTGGGTTTAGAAATGGCAACAGCACCATCACAATTTAAGCCAGTACCCAGCATGCCCAGGCGCTCGCTGTTTACATAGTCAACACATACCTCTCTGGGCAGGCCAATGCCATTGCCGCTTTTTAAAGTCAGGTACAGTTTAGTGCCTGTGCCGGGGTAAGTCACCGTTTCAAGGCTGGCATAGCCGGTAATGTACTCTTTGTTACAATCGCCATTGTTGAGGTAGTCAAAGGCGGCATCACCAATGGCATTGCCAGTAACCAACAGCTTATACAGCATTTTGAAGTACATTTTTTCATTGCCGGTTACGTAGCGCGCCTGAATTGAATCGGCCAGTTGTGTTAGCAGTTCAGTATCATTAGCGGTGTAGCCCATTGAGGTGGCATCAATGGTAAGCAGTTTGTGTCGTTCTGCTATGCTGGCGGTGGCATAGTCAGGGTGGTCACTGCCTACCGGGGCCATAGCGGCCATGACGTGGGCCGTTTGGTTTTGCACAAACTGGTAGTCGTCAGCCTCATACTGCACATGTATCTGGCCGCCGGTGGGTAAGGTAATTTGCTTCAGGTGCCAGGCGGCAGGGTCATAATCTATATTAGGCTGCCGGGTCTGGTCAAGCCAGGGCTGCATGGCTTTTTGGCGTGTTTGGCCGTTGGGCTGGTGGTTGCCCCAGGCATTGGCCAGGTAGGGGGTGTAAGGTGGGTTTTGCAGTGCCTCATCAAGGTCTTTGTATTGGGCGGTAACGTCATCACTGCCTCCGGCACGGTATTTTGAGGGGTACTGGCTGTAGTCAGGGTATTTGTATGCAAACTGGTATATGTTCTGCTGCTCTGCCTTGTTGTTGTAGGTGCAGTACACGCGCTTCAGGGTTAACCTGCCCCTGCCGTAGGCAGTGCCGGGGGCGCCCACCATCAGCTCTTCATTGGCATTGGCATATTCAAAGTGTACGCTTTTAATGGGTACAGCACCGGCTGGCGCAATCAGGTTGCCAGTAGCCCCGCTGGCGGTGCTGCGCAGCAGCCGGCCGTCAGCATCTTTCGGAAAAGCCTCAATGGGGTACAGGTCAACCCTTACCAGCTTTTGCAGCTTTCGTGTGCCCTGGGCGTTGCGGGCAATGGCCGCCTCGCCGGCGGGTGCCTCAAACCCGTCTGTTGCTCTTTCATTCGTTGTGAACAGGGCCACATGCGTTTTGGTCTCGACCGATTGCAGGTAGTACACCTCACGGTCGCCGGCAGCAAACGAGGCCAGGTCGTCTTTCGGGTTGGCCAGGTCATTCTTCTGGTACAGCAGGCCGTTGTAGGGGCTGCGCCAGTGAAATGCGTCATAATGCTTTTTGTAGTTCAGGCGGGTGTAGCCCCCAATATCATCAAGGGTGGGGCCGTTCATGGTGCGGTCAATATAATCGGGGCCGGTTACCTCAGTTAACAGGTAGGCCGAGGCGTAGGGTGCTGGCGACTCATGCCCTATTTCGGTTTTATTGTCTTTGGCGTAGGCCCTGTAGTTGTTGTCAATCTGGCTGGCAGTCAGGCCCCTGGTGCCGTAGCTCATGTTAATTTCATTGCTGTTATATACCGGCAGGGCAAAGGTGTAATGGGTGCCGTTTTGTTTGGTTATGCCAAACTCGCCAATGAGGTGGGGGTTGCTGCCCCGGTTGCATAAGGTGTTGAGGTCCTGGCGGAAGGAGTAGTGGCGGTGGGTGGGTGAGTTGCCGCTGCCGTCAAGCAGCATGTCCTGGTTGGTGGCAAAGCCAATGTATGACGAGCGCCCCGCCCGGTTGCCCTGCTCAAAGGTGCCATCAAAGCCAAATACCTGGGGCTGCCTGCTGGCATTTAGTTTTGAGTGCAGGTACCAGTCAGTGCCGGTGCTGGCCCAGTTGCCGGCCATGTCATTATCAAAGCGGGCAAACACAGCCTCATCAGCAGTGGCGGGGGCAAAACCATTTGCCGGGGTTGTTCTGTCAATCCAGTCGGTTACGCTTACTTCGTTGCCGGTGCCTATGGCCACGTCGGCCCCGCCACCGTTGTTTACGCCCACTTCTACTTCTGGCGAAACGCTAAGCAGCACGGTTTTGCTGGTTACCTTTCTGGGGCCAAAGTAGCCTGTTTTTTTCTGGTAAAACCTGAAACCCCCGCTAAGGCCCTGGCCAGATACCGCAAACTGATCGGCATCATTAAAAGGTATGCCCGTGAATTTATCCTGCGCATTAATGGGGGTTTCTTTTTCAAGGTGGTAGTCCATCATGGCCTCATTGCCAGTAGCCTGGCCCGAGTATATAAAGCCATACGTTGGTGAGCTTTGTCTGTTTTTGGGGTCATGCAGGGTAAGGGTACCCACAACATCAACCGTGGGGCCCGCAGGCAAAGGGGTGGCTGTACCCAGCAGGCTGGTTTTAAAGTTGTAGGTAACGCCAAAGTATTGCTGCACCTGGGTGGGCCTGTAGTGGGCATTGCGGCTAAGGGTGCTATAACGCCCGGTGGCCAATGTTGTGGCCGTAGTGGCCAGGTGGTTAATCGGGGCCACTACACTGTTTACAACCAGCTTGTCAATAGGGTCTTGAATGGCTGCTTTACCCGCACGGCCCTGGGCTAAAGCCAGGTTGAACAGGGCCATGGGGCTAATGGTTTTGCTAAAGTATTGCTGGTTGTTGTCAACCCCGTAGTTGAGGTTAATGAAACCGCCACCCAACTTAAGGCCGGCCTCTTTGTTAATGCCAAAGCCCGCATAGGTGCTGTACCTGATGCCAGAAGAGAAACCGGCCGCCAGCAGGTCTGTACTGAATATTTCAGTACCTACGCCAGCCCTGGCTGCAATGGTAAAGTTGGTGGGTGTTTTGTGTATTTGGGTGACTGGCTGGCCGTTAAAGTCATCAGCAAAGCCACGTTTGTTGCGGTTAATGGCCCCTGCGTTAAGTGACATGCCCCACCCCACCCAGGAGGCTTCCTGCTCTGGGGTAATGCCACTTTGGTAGCTTAGCGTTATGGGGTAGCCACTGCCATGGGGGCCGGGCACCTGCATGAGGGGTATGCTGTAGTTAAAATCGCCAGTAAATTCATTCACGGTGGGTAGGTTGGCCGCCCCCTGAAAGCTGCTGAATTCTGGCTGTTGGGGGCCGCTGTTGCCAGCCCTGGCCATTGGAGGTAATACGGTGCTAACTAATAATTGACCCGCCATGAGCAAGGACACGGCTTTGAAAAGTTTACTGTGTTGTATTTTCATAGGTTGGCGTTTTTCATTAGTGATGAAAAGGGCATAGCTTACCTGTGGCCCAACCAACAGCCTATGCCCTTTTCATCAC
>CAZXTW010000659.1:0-277 GCA_964643525.1 uncultured Roseivirgaceae bacterium | reverse complement strand
GGGCCATATTTTACCCGTAAGGTTCAGGCTAATTCAAACTTGGCGTACTAATGATATTTTTTGAGGCTGCGCGTACTATAAAAAAGAAGCTTGTAAAATATGTAGTTGTGGCCTTTGACGCAGCAAAGCGGCAAGCGGTTACAACAACCTTGAATAATTATTTGATTACAGTACTATTAACGAAAGTACTACCGTACCAACGACGTTGGTATTACTGTACCAAAGGCGTTGTGACTACTGTACCATTAACGTTGGTATTACTGTACCAAAGGCAATG
>CAZXTW010000658.1:0-4116 GCA_964643525.1 uncultured Roseivirgaceae bacterium | reverse complement strand
GGGTAGCCACAGTACAGGGCCTGTTTAGATATACCAATCAAGGCGAGGCCCCCAGCCTGCCAGCAGCACTGCTTATTAGAGAAGTGGTTTTAGATGGCGATAGCCTGTTGTATTATGGGGCAGGCCTGCAGCCACCGCCTCATCAGTTGCATCACGAGCCTGCACAGGCTTCACTGGTGCCCAGGCTGCATTATACCAACAAGCGCATATCATTCAGATTTACCTTGCCAGTATTTTCTAATGTAATTCCTACTAAATATAGTGTAAAACTTGAGGGCGCTCAGGAAACCGCCTGGAGCCCCTACAGTGAAGATAATTATGCCAGTTGGAGCAACCTGAGCTCAGGTAATTATACCTTGTTAGTCAGGGCAGAGGGTTATGCACAACAGCACCTGGTGGGGCGCTACCATTTTGTGGTGCTGCAGCCCTGGTTTAAACAGTGGTGGGCCATTGCATTGTATGTGGTAGCAGGGCTGCTGCTGGTCAGGTATGTGGTGTTGCTGTATGCATCAAGGTTAAAAAGAAAAAACCAGCGCCTGGAAGACCTGGTACGTGAACGCACTGCTGAAATACTGGAGCAGAAGGAAGAGATCCAAACCCAGAAAGAGCATATTGAAGAACAAAATACCGACCTGCTTGAGCTGAACAACGAAAAAAACTCGTTGATACGCATGCTGGCCCACGACCTGAAAAACCCGCTCAACACCATGTACAGCCTGGTGCACTTGATTAAAGATGACAACGAGCAAAGCCTGAATAACACCCAGGTTGAGTACCTGAGTGTAATTGATGAGTATATTCTTGATTTGAACGAGCGGGTATCAAAAATACTTGACCTAAGGGCCATAGAGCAAAAAAGGCTCAATACCCGTAATGAGGTTTTTGCCGTGCACCAGGTACTGCAAAGTACACTGGCATTTTTTGATGCCGCTGCCGCTGCCAAGAAAATTACTATTCAGTCTCGCCTTGACGAAGGCCTGAAGATCAATGCAGACCCTAACTTTTTGAAAGAAGTGTTTGAAAACTTATTGTCAAACGCCATTAAATTCTCGCCATTGGGTAAAACCATTTGGGTTAGTTTGGTGCTGATGCACAACCAGGTGCAAATTGGCTTTCAGGACGAAGGCCCCGGTATAGGCACAGAAGACCAGAAAAGGCTGTTCCGTAAGTTTAGTGTGCTTAAAAATAAACCCACGGCGGGCGAGTCATCAACCGGCCTGGGCCTGTTTATTGCACATAAACTGGTTACTGAAATGGGGGGCACTATTGCCTGCTATAGCCGTGAGGGCCAGGGCACTACCTTTGAGGTGTCGTTTCCGGTATGGCAGCAGGCTGCGCAGGCTGTTGATTAGCCCTATATAGCAACTATTGCATTGGCCCGGTGTTTTTTGCTGAAGTGGTATAATTACTGGTTAAAATGGTAAGTTGGCCGCCTACCCCAGGCGGTCAACATAGCTTTCATAACCAAATGTTTTCAATACCCTGGCCGTACCGTCTTTGCCCAGCAGGCCTATGGCAGGCAGGTTTACCCCGTTAAACGTGGTAGTTTTTACCATGGTGTAATGCATCATATCTTCAAACACCACCTGTTGGCCAATAGTTAGTGGGGCATCAAAGGCATAGTCGCCCACAAAGTCACCTGCCAGGCAGGTAAGCCCACCCATGCGGTACACATGCCTTTGGGTTGGTGGCGTATCAGCGCCCCCAACAATGGTAGCCCCGGTAATGCGTGGGGTATAGGGCATTTCAAGGCAATCGGGCATGTGGTTGGCCACTGATACATCAAGCATCGCTACCTGTATGCCCTGGCTGTCAATAATATCAAGTACTGTGCTCAGCAAAAAGCCTGTTTCCCAGCCTATGGCACTGCCGGGCTCAAGAATTACCTCAAGGTTGTAGGTACTTTGCAAATGTTGTATCAGGCCTGTTAAATGGCTGGCATCATAGCCCTTGCGCGTAATTAAATGGCCCCCGCCCATGTTGAGCCATTTGGCCTGGTGCAACAGGGGGCCAAAACGCTGTTCTACATGTTGCAGGGTGCGTTCTAGCGTATATGAATCATTCTCGCACAGGGTATGGAAGTGCAGCCCCTCAATACCATCGGGCAGGGTAGGGCCCAGCTGGCTGGCCACAATGCCCAGGCGCGAGCCTGGCACGCAGGGGTTATACAAGTCGGTGCTTACCTCGCTATACTGGGGGTTAATGCGCAACCCACACGAGACGTGGCCTGGCACCTGCTGCTGGTAGCGCTGCCACTGGTTTAATGAGTTAAATGTTATATGGCTGCTCAGACTTGTAATGGCGGCAAACTCATCATCACGGTAGGCAGGCGCATAGGTATGGGCCTTGCGGCCCATGTGTTGGTCAATCAGCATGGCTTCATGCAATGAGCTGGCCGTGCCCCCATCAAGGTACTGGGTAACCAGCTCAAAAGCAGGGTACAGGGCAAAGCCCTTTAATGCACAGATTATGGTGCACCCCGTAGCGGCCTTAATGGCTGCCAATTGTTTCAGGTTGGCCTCCAGCTTAGCCACTTCCAGCACAAAACAAGGGCTGGGGAATTGATATTGCATGTCTTTAATGAATAATGAACAATTAATAATGAATAATAAGAGGGGTGTTCATAACTCATAATTCATCCTTCATCACTCATAAACGTGAGGCAAGTCAACATTAGTTTCTTCCTGGTAGGGCAGGCCGTATTGGGCTACGTTGGCCAGAAAGGGGTCAGGGTTTAGCTGCTCTACATTAAACACACCGGGCTGCATCCAATGGCCTTCAAGCATCATCTTGGCGCCGCACATGGCGGGCACGCCGGTGGTGTAGCTCACACCCTGGGCGCCGGTATCATTGTAGGCATCCTGGTGTTTGCAGTTGTTCCAGATGTAATAAGTCTTTTCCTGCCCGTTTTTCACCCCTTTAATCTGGCAGCCTATAGAAGTTTCGCCTTCGTAATTCTCGCCCAGCTCAGAGGGCTCAGGCAGCACGGCCTTTAAAAACTGCAGGGGTACAATTTCCATGCCCTGGTAGGTAATAGGCTCAATACTGGTCATGCCCACATTTTGCAGCACCTGCAGGTGGGTAATATAGGCCTGCCCAAACGTCATCCAGAAACGGGCCCGCTTAATGGTAGGGAAGTGCTTCACCAGGCTTTCCAGCTCTTCATGGTACAGCAGGTAGCTTTCACGCTTGCCAATATTAGGGTAGCTAATGGGCTTGTGTATGCTCATGGGGGCAATCTCTACCCATTGGCCGTTTTCATAATACTTGCCTTTTTGAGTAATCTCTCTGATGTTAATCTCGGGGTTAAAATTAGTGGCAAAGGCCTTGCCATGGTCGCCAGCGTTGCAGTCAACAATATCAAGGTAGTGCATCTCATCAAAATGGTGCTTGGCGGCATAGGCGGTATAGGCCTGGGTAACGCCTGGATCAAAGCCACAGCCCAGCAGGGCCATAATGCCTTTGGCCTTAAAGCGCTCGTGGTAAGCCCACTGCCAGCTGTACTCAAACTTGGCCTCGTCTTTAGGCTCATAATTGGCCGTATCCATATAGTGGGTACCTGTTTCAAGGCAGGCATCCATAATGGGCAGGTCCTGGTAGGGCAGGGCCACATTAATAACCAGCTGTGGTTTAAACTGGTTTATCAGGGCCACGGTATCGGCCACATTGTCAGCATCTAGCTGGGCCGTTTGTATGGTGGTGGTACCGGCTTTTTTAGCCACGGCTGCGGCAATGGCATCGCACTTGCTTTTGGTGCGGCTTGCCAGCAGTATTTCACTAAAAACAGCAGGCAAGGCGGCACATTTGTGCGCCACTACGCTACCCACGCCGCCTGCCCCAATGATCAGGACTTTTCCCATGTTTATGCGCTATTAATGGTTACTACAAAAAGGAGCGCAAATATAATTGATAATGGAAAATTGAGAATTGATAATTTGACCATCCCTGAAAAGTGCTGTAATATGTTGCTTGATCAAATGCAGCTGTGCGGGGCGAGTGAACAATACCTTAAAGCGCATACAGGTTTGAGCTAATGGCTTTAATCACCAGGCCTGCGGTGTTTTTGGCACCCAGCTTATCTAACAGGTTTTTGCGGTGCGTTTCAACGGTACGTGT
>CAZXTW010000657.1:0-4117 GCA_964643525.1 uncultured Roseivirgaceae bacterium | reverse complement strand
TATATATTGGCGAAGGCACTAACCAGATTGATCTGGGCGGCCAGTTGCTCACCCCGGGCTGGATTGAATCGCACGGACATTTTATGGGCATGGGCAACTTTAAGATGAATCTTGACCTGACCAGCATCAATAATTATGACGATATGGTGCAGATGGTAGCTGAGGCTGCCAAAGAGGCTTCGCCTGGCGAGTGGATTACCGGCCGCGGCTGGCACCAAAGTAAATGGGATAAAATGCCCGATACGCTCATTAATGGCTTCCCTACGCACGACCGTATCAGTGCTGTCTCGCCAAACAATCCTGTATACCTGAAGCATGCCAGCGGCCACGCAGGCTTTGCCAATGCCAAAGCCATGGAACTGGCAGGGGTACAGCCACTAAGTATTGAAAGCAACAACCCAACAGAAGTTGAAGGGGGCGAAATTATGCGCGATGAGGTGGGTAACCCCACTGGTATTTTTAATGAAAGGGCCATGACGCTCATTACCCAACGCATACCAGAGTCAACCCCAGAAAAAGACGCACGCGCCCTTGAGCTGGCCATCCAGGAGGCCATTAGTCATGGCATTACGGCCTTTCATGACGCCGGTACGGGCAGCAAAGATATTAATTTGTACAAGCAGGCCATTGATGAAGGTAAAATGAAGGTACGTATGTATGTGATGCTTTCTGGTCGTGACCAGGCCTTGCTTGACGAATGGTACAAAAAGGGGCCATTAGTAGGGTACGGCGATGGTTTTTTAACCGTACGCTCAATTAAGATGTATATGGATGGCGCCCTTGGCTCGCGGGGGGCCTGGCTGCTGGAAGAGTATACCGACCGCCCTGGCCACTTTGGCATGGCTACAATGCCCCTTGAAGAGGTGTATAAAACCTCTACAGATGCCCTTGAACATGGTTTTCAGGTATGTTCACATGCCATTGGCGACCGTACCAACCGCGAGGTGCTTGACAATTATGAAAAGGCATTTAAAGAAAAGGCCAGCAAGGCCAACGACCACCGCTTCAGAATTGAGCATGCCCAGCACCTGCACCCTGATGACATCCCCCGGTTTGCGCAGCTTGGCGTGATTGCCTCTATGCAGGCCATCCATATGGCCAGCGACAGGCCCTGGGCCATTAAGCGGCTGGGGTTGCAGCGCATCCTGAATGGCGCTTATGTATGGCAAACCCTGTTAAAATCAGGCGCTGTGGTCATTAACGGTTCTGATGTGCCGGTAGAGCCAATAGACCCCATTGCCAGTTTTTATGCTTCGGTCACACGCCGCACCCTGAAGGGGCAGCCTGAAGGTGGGTATGAGCCTCAACAACGGATGACACGCCAGCAGGCCCTGCGCTCATATACGCTTGATGCAGCGTATTCTGGCTTTGAAGAAGGTAGCCGTGGCAGTATTGAAGTAGGTAAATATGGAGATTTCACCGCCTTTACTAAAGACCTTATGACTATACCCGACAATGAGTTACTCAGCACCCAGGTAGCTTACACCATTGTTAACGGCCAGGTAGTTTTTCAAAATAATTAAAAACCATTCAGGCACTTTCTGGTTATTAATGGTGAAAGGGCTTCGCCACGGTTCGTTGACATATCTAAAAATATTGAATAGAGCGGTAAGGGCAGGGCGGACATAGCCCCTCTCTGCCCTTCACTGCTTCTGTTTCTTTATGCTACCACCAGTTTCTTGTGGGTAGCCATTTTCCTTATTGTGATTATAACTATTGTTCTGAGCCGCACCAACAAGTTAGTGTAACTTGTTGGGCATGCCCTTTTGTGGCCAGCCAGTACCTGCCTAGCAGGTATTCAAGCCACTTTGATTGTCATTCTACTTAACCAGAACAAACCCGATATGAAAACCATTCTAGCCTTGTTTGGCCGCACTATGCCTGCCAAACCCTTCGACCTGTATGTTATCGACCTGATGCGTAAGTATGGCAAAGTGTCACTCAGGGTCAGTTTAGCCGTTATCTTCATCTGGTTTGGGGGCTTAAAGCTGTTCGACAGCAGTCCGGCCAACGAGCTCATTACCAAAACCGTGTTCTGGTTTCCATCGCATTTGTTTTTACCGTTTCTGGCTATATGGGAGGTAGCCATTGGGGTTGGTTTGTTAATACGGCGGTACAATAAACTGGCCCTGGTGTTGTTATTCCTACAAATGGGGGGCACCCTGTTGCCACTGTTGGTACTGCCCGAGCAGTGTTTTACCACCTTTCCGTTTGGGCTCACCATTACAGGTCAGTACATCGTCAAAAATATAGTGTTCATCTCCGCTGCCATGGTTATTGCCGGCCGGGTAGAGCATTGTTCCTGTGAAGAGGAAATCCTTTAGCTTAATGAATAATTTATAATTAATAATGAATAGCACCATGCTACGGGTTATTGCTGCATGGTGCTTTTTGTTGTTTTAACAATAGCTGTCAACATTTTTAGCAACTCATGTACATCTTTTATCATTGAAGCATACACTTCGGCAGCCAAATAATCAGATTGATGTAACAGCTCTATCCAGTATTCTGTTTCGCTGGTTTCTTTAAGAGCCACTGATAGTTTGTGGGCAAAGTCGGCCTTACTTTGTGCATAGACAGACTCACTTACCATTGCACCAATGGCTGTTCCGCTTCTTAACAGTTGTTTTGAAAGCACATACTCTTGCTGATCGGTTTTAAGGTATTTGTAACAGCCCACAATGCGCAAGGCAAAAGCAAAACTTTTACTCCGTATGGCGTTACTAAAGTTATTTGTCCTATCTTCTATTGTAGTTTTCATCATTTCACTTGTAGTAATCCTAAAATCTATTGAAAAATACAAGCAATTTTAGTTGATAGCAAGTGCACCTTTAGCTTAATTTATGTATCATTTCAATGCAAACTATTAATTATTCATTATTAACTATTAATTTGGATCATGTTACTTTTTAGTTTCAATTTTCCATTCTCAATTATCAATTAATGTATTAGCTTTGTTACTGAATAAGGGTAATTATTATAGGATTATGAAAAAGACATTATTAAGCGCATGGTGGTACCTGGTGGCTTTGGTAAGCGACGAGGAACAGCCGCTGCCAGAAAGCAAGCGGAAGTTCATTTAACCACCTGCCCCACCAAATCATTTGTTTGATTGACCAAGACTGTAATCACGTAACCGGAAGCACGCTTCCGGTTTTTTTATGCCTGCCATTTTCTGGCAAGGGTCAAAGGCGCAAGTGCCATACCCCCCTTCAGGTTTAGGCAAAAAACACTATATTCGGCCTTTTGCTACCCTAACCAAATATACTTGTATGGCACTTAGTGCGCTTGATGTAAGCATTCTCATCGCCTTTCTTGTACTTACTGTAGGCATTGGCCTGTACTTCCGCAGCCAGGCGGGCAAAAGCATGGGCAACTTCTTTCTGGGTGGGCGCAACCTGCCCTGGTATATTGCCGGCACCTCTATGGTGGCCACTACCTTTGCGGCAGATACCCCCCTGGCAGTAACCGAGATGGTAGCCCAAAATGGCATTTCGGGCAACTGGCTGTGGTGGAACGCCCTGGCTGGCGGCATGCTTACCACCTTTTTCTTTGCCCGGTACTGGCGGCGCTCAGGCGTGTTGACTGACCTTGAGCTGATTGAGATGCGCTACAGCGGCAGGGCTGCCTCATTTTTGCGGGCCTTTCGCTCAGTGTATTTTGGCTTGTTTATGAATGCCATTATTATTGGTTGGGTAAATGTGGCCCTGATGGCACTGCTCAAGGTATTTTTCGGCCTTTCAGATGCCCAGTGTTTGCTGTACACCGCCCTGGCCATGGTGCTGGTGGCCGGTTATACTTCTATCTCAGGGTTGTTGGGCGTGGCTTATACAGATGTAATTCAGTTCAGCATGGCCATGATTGGCAGCATTGCCCTGGTGGGCCTGGTGGTGGTGGTGGAGCTGGTGGAACTGGGATACAACATACGGGTTGACATGCTGGTGCACAGTATGATGGGCATGGAGCGGCGCAAGCGCTTGGTGAACGTTTGTCTGTAAAAAGAAAAACAAAAGAAAATATAAATATACCATAAGAAAATACAAAAAATAATCTTATTCTTGAAGCCGAAAAATTTTCAATCAATGATGATTTGATATACTGAATGTGAGTTGAGCTC
>CAZXTW010000656.1:0-4118 GCA_964643525.1 uncultured Roseivirgaceae bacterium | reverse complement strand
TACAGAAAACTTTAGCACCGGCTGCTGGCAACTATCAATGGCAGGTAAGCAACCTGCCAGTGTTGAAGTACGAGCCGTATGGCCCCTCTTTTTATGATGTGACCCCTACTATTTATACCGCACCCAATGATTTTGCCATGGGCGGTTATGAAGGCAATATGAAAACCTGGAACAACCTGGCCCAATGGTACCACCAATTAAACGAGGGCCGCGAGGCATTGCCCGCCCAAACTGCTGAGGCCATAGCGCAACTGGTGGCAGATGCTGCTACTACAGAAGAAAAGGTAAAACGCATTTACCAATACATGCAGGGGCACACCCGGTATGTAAGCATACAGTTGGGTATTGGCGGGTGGCAGAGTTTTCCTGCTACTGTAACAGCAGAAAAGAAGAATGGCGACTGCAAGGCGCTAACTACCTATACTATGGGCATGCTTCAATCGGTTGGCATACCGTCATATTATGCTTTGGTGCGTGCTGGTGATGATGCCCGCCCAATGCGTACTGAATTTCCCAGCAACCAGTTTAACCATGTGTTTTTGTGTGTGCCTGACCAGCAGGATACCATTTGGCTTGAATGTACCAGTCAGGAAGCACCATTTGGCTACCTGAGTGATTTTACGAGCGACCGCAACGTGTTGCTGGTAACCAGCAACGGCGGCAAGGTGGTGCACACCCCCACATACAATGCGGGTGAAAACCAGCAACTGCGTTTTGTTGATATGGTCATTGACAAAGAGGGCAACGCCAATGCAAAGGTAAAAACCACTTATACAGGCCTGCAGTATGAAAATAATGGGGTTCACTACATGCACGATGCTGGCGAAGAGGACATTAAGAAGTGGATTTATAAAAAGACAGACCTGACAGGGTTTGAGGTAGAGGGTTTTGATTACGATGTGCTTAAAAGCAAAGTGCCTGTTGCCAAAGAAGCCTTGCAACTGGCCGTGCGCCGGTATGCCTCAAGCAGTGGCAAGCGTATTTTTGTGCAGCCCAATGTGTTAAATAGAGGCAACAAAGCCCCAAAACACATTGAAGAACGGAAAACAAAAGTGATTAGGCGTACTGCATGGACTGATGTTGACTCGGTGCACATTGCCATGCCAGAAGGTTACCACCCAGAGTACGTGCCTGAAAGTATTAGCATCAGTAATGAGTTTGGTACCTATGAGGTTCAGGTTGTAACCAATGAAACGGGCATTACCTATGTCAGGGCATTAACCATGCACAAGGGCGACTTCTCGCCTGAAAGTTATGCAACCTTACGGCAGTTTTTGAAAGATATTGCCCGGGCAGATAAAATGAAGCTGGTATTTGTAAGTGGTACTTAAATTCAGGCAAAAAAACTTTAAAATTATTCTTGTAGAATCATTGCTGCCAAACCATGTATGAAAACCATGGCCATTGGGCACACAAAAAGCAGGGCATTTGCCCTGCTTTTTGCTTGAATGCCCGCCTGGTGCCTGCATAGGCAGTATTGCATGCAGGACGGTGATTTTATTCTACTTTTTATTGTTTAATCATGCCCTATAGCCTTTGTACAAATTGGCTTATCCGGTATATTTTTAAATACATTCAAATGAACCAGATTTACTTTCAGGGTGTTTTATGTGTAAAATAGTTGCTAAATTGTATATGAAACTTGAGCTTAACCTTATTTATGTAAATAACCAAGTGCTGATTTGTTAAACAAAAAGTGTCCTAAAAAGTAAGATAGTACCAATAATGTGGTTGAATGAATAATTACCAATCCTAAACAAAATTCCTCTAAATCATCCAATCTTTACCGTAAACAGCACGCCCATCATTTTATCTGCACCCATTCCGCATAAAAAGGTTAACAAAACGTCTTGCATTGGCATAAGGCCATGCAGGTAAGCAAATAAGAGAAATGTAGGCATGGTTTAAACAATTGATTGCTTACTGGGTTATATACTTGATTGCAAAATCAGGCATACCAGTGTAATTAATGTAAAGATCATGTCATCGTTAGCCAACAAATTAATTGAAACCAATTCAGGCGCCTTTATTAACACCAACGGAAAGGGCGAGTTAGATGACTTGTTTTTTCTGTTAGATGCAGGCTGGTTGGTAGAGACAGAGGTTGTGGCCAATGTAGTACATGAAAATGGACGATGGTCACTTTACCTGGTATTTGCTTCATCCTATGACCGCTTTCGGTTTATCAGGAAAAAAATCAATACCTATCCAACCAAAAGAATGGCACAGATCAGTGCCGACCTGCTTAGGCGGGGCGCCGGGAATGACCCGAGAGGGTATTTAAAGGTAAACCCGGATGATTTCCATTTATGTTACAACTGATGCCCGTTCACGTTTAGCCGGATTGATGCAGCCCTTAAATGGGTGGAACAATGTGGTGCATGTTGAAAGCGGTCAAGAAATAACGCCAAGTCATATTGCCGAATCGCCATGGCATATTGTTGTGGCAGACCATGGTATGTGGCTACCCCTTTCGTGGGACGACTCAGCCCCACCCTATATCTTTCCTCAGCCTATGTCATTAACCCCTGCCAGTTTTGTGGGGTTTCTCAATTACCTCAGTGGTGATTATGACAAGGCCTTGCATTCATTGACAGACCAGCCAATTATTTATGCTGAAATGAAAGAGGCGGTGGCCATAGCCACCGGGAATATTGGGGCACTGAATACCGATAGAAGGATAGAACCCACCAATTTGCCTGCGGCCAACAGCTTTGAAACCTACCGGCTGCTGCACAACCATGCTATATTTTTGCATTATGGTTTGCCACCAGGCACTACTCCAGAGCAAATTGATGCGGCCTACCGGCAAGCCGTGGCCCTGGCCCCCTCGGCCATATACCGGGCCTTTACCATTAGAAACCAGGCTATATTTACCAGCGAAAACCAAGACCCTGACAGGGCCATTGGGCTGCTTAATGCTGCCTTGAAGCAGGTAAGCGGTCAGCGTGTTGAATATGCTCTTAGGCATAATTTGGCCCATATTGCTGTAAACAAAGCTGAAGAAGAACAAGACCCCCTGCAGGCTGTTAACGCCAAAGGGGCGGTGCTTGATTTGTTGGTGTGGTTTCAGACCAACCACAAGCCTGTGCAAACGGCACTGCTGCTACAAGATGCCAGCCGGGCTGCCCATATTGAAGGTGCTTTTGCTGAAGCATTGAACTATGCCAACAGGGCGATTGACCTGTTAAAAGAACAGCAGCTTGAAGAGTTGCTGGGTAATGCACAACTGGGCAAGGGGCGGCTGTTGTTACAGTGGGCACAAAATGGCCAGCAACAGGTGTATGTAGAAGCTGCCAATACACTGGTAATGGCCAGCGGGCATTTTAGTAAAGACCACCACCCAGCTATATTTGCTGATATACAACAGCTGCTGGGTGTGGCATGGGCCACCTTTCCTGATGCTGGTAAGGCCAATAGCCTTGAGTTTATTCAAAAATCACAAGCAGCCTTTGAGCAGGCGTTGGCCTACTTCCAAAAAGATACCCACCCAGCACAGTACGGGCAGGTTAACAGGCAGTACGGGCATGCGCACGTGCGCTGGCACAAGGTACAGGGCGCTGACCACCTGCAACTGGCCATGGCCTGCTTTAACAAGGTGTTGTCTGTATTGCCGGCAGCCACCAAGCCTGAGCAACGGGCCGAAGCCTTGATGGAAATACTACAGGCCGTGATTACAGCCACTGATGAACGGCCAGGCTTAACAGTAGGTGCGGTAAATGAGCTGGTGTTAATGGTGCAGGCTGCTGAACAATTAACCAGCCAGCCAAAGGTTGTCAAGCAGGCCAGGCAACATCTGTCGCATTTGTTAAAGCTGGCCAAGCAGTTAAGTCATACCAAACCCAAACAATAAATAAAAAGTGTTGTACACCACGCGGCAGCTTCGTAAACGTTGGCTGGTATTTGCTGTACTAGGCCTGGTGCTGTTTGGCTTTGGCCTTAGCCTGGTTGGAGATGCCATTCTGGTCAGGGCGCAAGGCGCAGCCTTTAGGTGGTGGTTTGCCTACGGTACTTTGGCATTGGTGGTAACCAACAGTGGGTTGTGCGTGTTTGGCCAGGCGGTGGTTTACCGTATACAGCTGCTCAATGCTCAAAAAGAGGCATAAAAAAAAGTGACC
>CAZXTW010000655.1:0-4126 GCA_964643525.1 uncultured Roseivirgaceae bacterium | reverse complement strand
ATAGGCCAAGCGGGCAATCAAAAAAGTATGGGCTACAGCATGGTTGTTAAGTTAGGGGATATGGCTCAATAGTTAAATTAAGGCAGCATACTAAAAGGCAAAAAATGTAAAAAAATAAGGCAAGCCACACGGCTTGCCTATTTGTATACTTTGGGCACTTGCCAACCAGCGTTACCTGGCTGCGGGTAAAATAAAGTTCAGGTTCATCTGTACATTCACATTGTCTCTAATAAAGTGGGTGGCATGGCCGGCCACATTTTCAAAACCAATGCCATAACGCCCTTCAAGGCCCAGCCTGACAGTTTTAGCAATGGCTACATCAAACCCGAATGGCACATACAGCCGGCCAAACTGGCTTGAGCGCCCCCTGATGTCAGTGGTGTTGCCAAAAAAGTTGCGTTCTTCATCAGGGTAGGTCACGTCACTGTCGTTAATAAAAATAAAGCGGTTACCAAAGGTTTTGCCTAAGGTGGTGCCAGCCCCGAAAAACAATGAGAAGTTGCCCATGTGGTTGGTCCTGAAAATATAGCTCACGTTAAGCATGGCCTCGTTCTGAATAATGCAGTAGGTCAGGGCATCAGAAGTGGCCCAATTGGTGTAAGTAACCATGGCCTCGCGGTGGACTACAAAGTCAAAGCCTACACGCAGTTGCTGCGACAGGTTGCTTTGTCGGGTCATGCGCAAGGGCGAAAGTACCAGCTCTACACCTATATTGGTGCCAAAAACGCTCAGGGCCAGCGCTTCATCACTGTCAAAGCCAGAAAGGTCAATGTCAGTCAGGCTGGTGCGGTTTGTGTAGTGTCGCATGTAATCAACATCCATACTTTGGTACCTGTCAGTATTGCTACCCAGGTTAAGGCCAACCTCGTCAATGCGCATGCCCCCTAAAAACCCTAACACTGCGCCCTTAGGGCGTTCTTTGGGGCCTTCTACAGTTTCATGCTGGGCAACAGCCTGGCTGGTAAAAAGGGTACACAGGGCTGCCAGGCAAAAGGGTAAAAAGGTGCTTTTCATAGTTTGCGTTTTAAGTTGTTACACTAATTCAATTGAATTGTGTGTGGTTTGGTTGCTTTAATAAAATGCTGTTACCTAACAGACACCTTAATTTATTAAAAAGTATGGCGGTAAGTAAATAAAATTAAATGGTGGTGTTTAGCTGCGCGGGTGGAACTCGGTAATGACCTGCTTCAGGTACTCTCTATCCATATGGGTATACACTTCAGTGGTGGTGATAGATTCGTGCCCCAGCATTTCCTGCACGGCCCGCAGGTCGGCACCACCCTCTACCAGGTGCGTGGCAAATGAATGCCTGAAGGTATGCGGGCTTACCTGCTTTTTAAGGCCTACCTCTGTTGCCAGGCGTTTAATAATGGTAAAAATCATGACCCTGGTCAGGCCTGCACCCCGGCGGTTTAAAAACAGGGTGTTTTCATGGCCGGGCTTTACAGCCATATGGCGGCGCACCCCATCAAGGTAAATATTGGTATGCTTCACGGCATCGCGCCCCACCGGTACCAGCCGCTCTTTATTGCCTTTGCCAATCACCCTGATGAAGCCCGCCTCAAAGTACAGGTTGTTGAGGGTGAGCGTAACCAGCTCTGACACACGCAGGCCCGAGCTGTACAACATTTCAAGCATGGCCCTGTTGCGGGTACCTTCTGGGGTGCTGTGGTCAATGGCGCTAAACAGCAGTTCAATCTCGTGCAGATCAAGCACGTCGGGCAGCTTGCGGCCCAGTTTAGGGCCTTCTATCAGGGCGGCGGGGTCGGTAGGGCAGCGGTCTTCATACAGCATAAACTTATAAAAAGCCTTAATGCCAGAAAGTATACGGGCCTGTGAGTAGGCCGAGAGGCCCAGCTCGTGCAGGTAGGCCAAAAACTGCTGCAGGGTGTCGGTGCTTACTGCAGTTGGGGCTACCATTTTGCCGCTAAGCATTAAAAACTGCACCAGTTTGTTCATGTCGCGCAGGTAGGCTTCAATTGAGTTTTGTGCCAGCGAGCATTCAATGCGCAGGTAATACTCAAAGGCTTTGATGGTGGTAGTCCAGTTTTTCTCAGCAGCTTGGCTCATGGCCAAAGCTAAGCATTTTTATAATTGATGTGGCAATTGATACCTTTGCCGCAAACTGAGCCCCAATATTTATGGAGATACAAATTATAAACGGCCCCAACCTGAACCTGCTGGGCATTCGCGAGCAGGGCATTTACGGCAAGCAAAACTTTGAAACATACTTTGAGCAATTGCAGGCTCAGTTTGCAGGGCACACCCTGCACTACTTTCAAAGTAATTCAGAAGGGGCCCTGTTAGACCGCATCCATGCCGTGGGCTTTCAGTTTGGGGGCATAGTGCTCAATGCCGGTGCTTACACCCATACCTCAGTGGCGCTGGCCGATGCTATTTCGGCCATTAGCTGCCCGGTAATAGAGGTGCACATTAGCAACACCCATGCCCGCGAGGCCTTTCGGCACCACAGTTACCTGAGCCCGGTATGCAAGGGCGTAATTCTGGGCTTTGGCCTTGACGGCTACCGCATGGCCATTGACCACCTGGTGCAAACCCCTTAAACAAGTAAAATGATTTGTTCTGATGAACTACGCGAATGAGTAAAGCTAAGGTAACGTTTTATCCGGGCCCTTCAAAGGTATATGAAAAGGTGCCTTTGTATGTGAGCCAGGCCTATAAGTCGGGCCTCCTTTCGGCCAACCACCGCAGCCCTGACTTTGAGCAGCTGTATGTTGAAGTACTGGCCGTGCTGAAAAAGCGACTGAATGTACCTGAGGGGTACAGCCTGTTTTTTACCTCTTCGGCCACTGAATGTTGGGAAGTTATAGCCCAATCGTTGGTGCAGCAGCGGAGCCACCACATCTATAATGGTGCCTTTGGGCAAAAGTGGTTTACCTACACCCAACGGTTGAGGCCGCAGGCCACCGGGCAGCTGTATGATGTGCAGGCCCCCTTGCCGGTTGATGGTTTAGAACTGCCTGCAGGTACCGAGGTGCTGTGCGTAACCCAAAACGAAACCAGCAACGGCACCCAGGTAAGTAACGCCACGCTGGCGGCCTTGCGGGCCAAACACCCTGAGGTATTGCTGGCTGTTGATGCTACCTCGTCAATGGCGGGGGTAAAGCTGCGCTTTGATTTGGCCGATGTGTGGTATGCCTCCGTACAAAAATGCTTTGGCTTACCGGCGGGCATGGCTGTAATGCTCTGTTCTGAGCGGGCCATTGAACGGGCCGAGCAGATTGGGGCCAACAGCCACTACAATAGCCTGCCGTTTATGGTGCAAAACATGCGCAAATACCAAACCACCCACACGCCCAATGTACTGAATATTTATTTGCTGTACCGCACCCAAAAAGAGGCGCGCCGCATCAGGGCAGTTGATGCCAGCCTGAAGCGGCGGGCAGCGGCATTTATGGCCGCATGCCAACACCTGCCAGGCCTGCAACCCCTGGTGAAGAACGAAGCCGTAAGGTCTGACACCGTGCTGGTGTTTGAAGGTACCCCTGAGTTGGTAGCTCAGGTTATTCAGCAGGCTGCCCAGGCAGGGCTGGTACTGGGTAAGGGCTATGGCGCCCATAAAACCACTACTTTTAGGGTGGCCAACTTCCCTGCCGTGACTGATGCTGAGATGAACCGCCTGTTACAGTTTTTGCAACAATATTTTAATACCAAACCATAGGGCAGCATACCCCCTTTCAATACCTTTGCGCGAATTTTTATGTAAGTGTGTATTGACGAAAGGGATATGTTTGATTTTAAAGAGATTGCATCGGTTACGTTAATTCTGTTTTCAGTGATTGACATCATTGGCAGTGCCCCCATTGTAATTAACCTGCGTAAGCGGGTAGGTAAAATCTACTCGGGCAGGGCCACCATTGTGGCTGGGGTAATTATGGTGGCGTTTTTGTTTTTGGGCGATTCTATTTTGAAACTGTTCGGGCTTGACGTAGGCTCGTTTGCCATAGCAGGGGGTATTATTATGTTTATTCTGGGTATGGAAATGGTGCTTGGGGTTGAGTTTTTTAAGTCAGACCCTGACGCCACCGGTACCACCAGTATTGTGCCTATTGCTTTTCCGTTAATTGCCGGGGCAGGCACCATGACTACCCTGTTGAGCCTCAGG
>CAZXTW010000654.1:0-4128 GCA_964643525.1 uncultured Roseivirgaceae bacterium | reverse complement strand
AATCGTTTGTACATGCGGTAAACCCTGACAACCCTAATGAGTGGCTCATTTTTGGTGGCCGTACAGGAGAGGCACAAGGCGGCTTACACAATATGATGGAATGTGACTACAGTTACAATGCCTTCCCCAAGGGCTCATTCAACACCAAAATCTATGTATATAATAATAAAAGCACAGAAAAACCAGTGCAGTATATAGATCTTAAAACGTTGGTAGATCAAACTCAAAAAGTCTGCCCCCCATACCTCTGTAAGCCCCTGATTGAATCCATAAACCAACTTTTTCAATCAACAAATGCACTTTATACCCAGGATACCCAGTATTTATATGTTGCTGGTGGGTTTGGTCCTGGCGCAGGCAATGAAACTAACGTTGGAGGTGGCTATACCAAATACCATTACAAAACATTTGGCAGGGTGTTTCGATTAGATATAAAGGAAACAATAAGGTTGATAGACAAACTGGCCACAACGAATAGCAGTAATGAAAAATTAAAAGCCACGAAACAGTATTTGTTTGAAGGGGGAATCAGGTTTACATTCAATGAATACCCCAAGTTAACCAGTACAGGTGGCGACTTGTTTAAATTTGGTGATAAATTTTACCTGGCAGGAGGCCATAATTATTGGGAGACAGATTCGGTTAACATTCCAGAGTTAAAAAAGTGTATTGACTCTAGAAGGGCACAATATAAACCAATAAACTACTGCTGCAACCAAAGGAAGCTGATCAAAACAGACTTTGCACAGAATTATGTAAATGCTGTTTACCCTTTTACGCTACAAGACTCTATCATTCCTTTCTTATTAGATGTCACTGTTGAAACCCCCATATCTGATTACCCTGATAAATTGGGTAAAAAAAGTGAATTAACCTTTTTAGACAAGCATTCAATGTTCAGGCGCAGAGATGCCCCAATTTTACCCAGTGTTTATTTAGTTGAGGGCAAACCTAAGCCTGGCATCACCTTCCATACGGGGGTATTTCAATACTACGGCTTCAAAGAAGATAGCGATTGCAAGGTAAAGAATGAAACCAATAGAGCGGCCACCTACTTCCCTCTACCCTGGAATGATGCCATTTACATATGGCCAGACTCGCCTGTAAGTTCATCTAAATCAGAAGTTTACGGTCTAAAGAATCAAAATGTGTATGACTGCGCCAATTTAGTGGGGTATGATGCTGACGCAAAAACCGTTTATACTTTTTTACTGGGTGGCATAGGCGATGGTGGTGACTTGGATGGTATAAAGTGTATTGTTGACATTCCTGAATCATTAATGGGCTTTACCAATAAAGGGATGATCATAGCCCGAAACCTGAAAAAACGTACCACAACTTTTACTTCCATATCCAATGCTTACGAAGAAATACCACCACAAGGGCCTAAGTACTTTGGGGCCGAAGCAGTATTGGTTGTGACCAACAAGGCCATTAACAATACTGTGCCAGGTGTAATAGATTTGAACAGCGCCTTTAGCGACACTAATTCAATAGATATTGGGTACATCTATGGCGGCATTGCCAGCCACGTACCCAACCCTGGCGGTAAAGTACCTCATGCTAACAGTTGCGACTCTACACAAACAGGGTATGGCCCCAAAAATTCAGTGCCTACAGGCAATATCTGGAAGGTATCACTCACCAAAGAATAATTAAGCAGCACATACAAACCCTTAAATTTTCTTATAACCATTTAATTACTTAAATCATGGCAAATTTATCATCCATCAACATCACTTATGCTGATAATGAAGTGTACGTAATTGCATTTCAAAGCGACCCGGCTACCCCTAAAAAAGGCCTGAGCGTAGAGCTGGCTCACCTGCAGGGTGGGTTTGGCCAAGAGCAAAACTTAACCATAATACCAGGGTCAGTATTACCCTCGGGTACTTACAACTTACTGATAATTGGTATTTGCTGGTCAGGCAATGAAACCGGTGTACTTAGAGGCACATTAAACTATGCTGATGGCACTGACAAAAGCATTGGGGCCTCCAGTGAACATGGCCAAATTGGCGTATTTACCAAAGAGGTGTACGAGATTACTGTTTAAATGCGCCCACAAAAAACCCAGCACATGCGGGCATGTGCTGGGTTTTTGTTTTTATGTTTTATGCTAAATTATGCTTCAAGCTTTTGCTGTAGGGTATTGACAAACCCTGCTTTATCATCAACATGCAGGGCCAGGGTGGTAAAGGTTTTTTTCATGCCCCACAGGCCCAGCAGGGTGTGCGGCTGCTGCACCTCTATGGCCACATTATAATTGTCAAGGCTGCCCAGTGGTGACAGCTGGCGGGTGTGGTCATCAAAGATGAGTTCGCCACTAACAGGCTGTACAGATTTGATTTGGCTCAGTGGCACATCAACCTGGGCCATAATGCCATACCGCAGTTGCAGGGTATCATTAGTGAGGGCTATGGGGCGCTTACCCATTGAGCGGGCCATACCCAGCAGTTGCAGGCCACTGTACAGGCTAATGCCAGTCAACACCCAGGCGGTCACATGGCTGTAGCCTTGCAGCAACAGGTGCACCACCGAAGTCTCTACCAGTACCATAAATATGACTGCACCCAACAGGCCCATGGTGCCGCTTTCTTTATGGTAAGTGTATTGGTTGGACTGTAAGGCGGGGCGCCGCCAGGCAAAAAGCCCATAATAAAAGGTAGCCAGCTCAGTGGCAAATAAGCTGCCAGCCTTGCCAGGCAGTATTTCTGCTGAAGCCTTGCGCAGGGCATTGTAAAAGTCAAAGCCCTGGTGGCGGTTTCGGCGTACCTCGCGCCGTATTTTCAGCATGCGTGTAACCACATAGGTAATGGCCCCCAACTCTGCCAGGGGCACCACCCATGCTTTAACCATGGCCAGGTATTGCTGGTTGGCCGCAGGCAGTGCCCAGGTGGCCAGGGCCAGGCTAATGATAAGTACGGGTACTACTGTAATATTAGGTATGGCCGCGCGCTTTCTAATCATGAAGAAATACAGCAGGGGTATGGTAAAGGCCAGGTCGGCCGTAATGCCCAGGGCCAACTGATCAGGAAAGCGGCCAAAGTAGGCTGACTGGGCCAGCCACAGCAGGAAAAGTATCATTAAAAAGGGCAGCGCCAGGCTGTACCGGCGCATGGTGCGTAGAGTGATGCTAGTCATAGGCAAACAGGTTTGGTGTTAGTCAAGTATACGGCAGTGGCCGGTAAATGATTTGGCAAATGCCGGTAAATATAGCTACAAAAAAGCCCGGCATAGAAGTATGCCGGGCCCTAAAAAGTAAACAGCAAGTAATGGCTAGATTCTTACCGTACCGCCATCATACAGGGGCACAGTCATAGAGAAGTTTTCGCCATAGGTAAGCTTTTGCTCTTCCAGTAGGCCAATGGCAATTTGCTCGCCCAGCCTGATTGACTCAATGTAATCAGTAAAGTAATGCACACCGGCCCAGTCGCGGCCAATAGATATGTTTGAGGCCAGCTTGTTCAGCTCACCTTCTACGGTAAGTTTACCGCCTTCTACTTTTACCGTTTCAAGCTTGGTGCCATCATCAGTAGGCACAAAAGCCTTGGTATCAGTACCTGCCAGGGTTAAAGGGTGGGCATGGTCAAAAAAGGCTTTGAGTATGGTTACACAAGCCCCTGCTACGGTGGCGTGGCCAGCCCCATAAGCGGGGTGCATAGGCGAGCCCTCACAGAAAGCCATAGGCAATAAAAAGTTACGGCCCTTGGCCAGGTTGGGCGTGTCATCTCCATTGCTGGCATCTACACAATCTAAAATATCTTTCAGGTAGCCCTCCATGCCGGTCAGCTCATCAACCAGCAACAGGTTGTTTTTGGCCAGGCGGGCGGCCAGGGCTTCGGGGCGCAGGCGGCGGTGGATGTTGAACTTCTGGTAACGCACGGCCTTCAGTGCCCTGGTAGCCACCTCAGTTACCAATGACAGTATGTGCGGCCCGCCAAACTGGGCAAAGCCCTGTTGTTTATCCTGGTAATCAGGGCGCCCAAAAGGTATGCCTGGATCAAAGGGGTAACCCTCTGCCAGCATAATGAGGCAGGCGTTCAGGTAGGCCTCGTACAGGGCATCGTAATGTACGTAGGTGGCCAAATCGCGCGGGGTGGTAATGAAGCGGCGGCCGGGGGTTAC
>CAZXTW010000653.1:0-4128 GCA_964643525.1 uncultured Roseivirgaceae bacterium | reverse complement strand
CTGCAATACACTGTATTGCTCAGCCCTGTTCAGAGGCACGTTCACCACCCGGTCCATGGCATAGCCACGGTCTAACGTAGCCTGGTAGCGGGCATTCTCTACATTAAACAACGCACCGAATACCAGAAAAAAGCACAACGTAAACTGAAAGGTAAGCAGCACGGCCATTAGCCTGTTTTTGCCGCCCAGCACCACCTGGTCACGAAAAATAACCAGGGACTTGTAGCGCGAAATATACAAGGCCGGGTAGGCCCCTGCCAGCAATGATACGCCCGCCAGTATACCCACGGCAAACTGCAACAAGGTGTTAATGGGCACCTGGCCCAGCTGTATTACATCAACCCCAAACAGGCTATTGTAACCGGGTATTAAAAAATACGATACCCCTACTGATAGCACCATGGCCACAACCACCATCAGGGCGCTCTCTAACATAAACTGTACCACCGTACTGATCCGGCTACCGCCCATTAATTTGCGTACGGCAATCTCTTTTAAGCGCTTACCGGCCAGCGCAATGCTGGTATTGATCATATTAAAGCAGGCCAGTACCAGTATGGCCAGGGCAATGTACATGCCCCCCAGGCGCATTTGTGGCGACAAATGGCCCCGAAAGCTGCTGCGGTGCAGCTGGTGCTCTAAATCAGGCCAAACCAGAATATTATCTAAGCGGTAGCCCGTAATTTCTAAATCAGGGTTGGCGGCATTCTGGGTAGCGGCATGTTGGCTCACCTGCTGCCCAAGGCGCCCTACCTCGCTGGGCGTGGCATATACAAAAGTACCATCTATCCAGGCCTGCCAGTCGTTGCCGTCAAGATCAAACAGCTCAAAATACTGGCTTATGTTCAGCACCATGTCATGGCTAAAGCTCACGTCGGTGGGCAAGTCTTCAAACACCTCACGCACCACAAAGCTGTGCTCCTCTTTATTGGGCAGCACCATGGCCACCAGCTCACCCACCGGCGAGGGCTGGTTAAACAGGCGCAGGGCCATTTTTCTTGATATGGCCACCTCGGTAGGCTGCAAGGCAGGCATGGGCTTGCCATTGAGGCGGTAATGGGTAAAATGGGTATAAAAAGCAGGGTCAGCAAAGGCTACCGACTGCCTGAACAGGTGCGTGCCCAGCCTGATATTTATATACCTGGTGGTGTAACGCATGGCCGTTACCCCTTCGGCAGCCAGTGTGGGCGCCAGCGCAGCCGGGCTGTTGCCTATGGCCTTTTTAGCCTCGCGCACCCCGTGCACCTTATACAGGTTGTCAGCCTCAGCATAATGCTCATTAAAATTAAAGTTGTATTGGTACACAAAATAGGCCACCGTAGCTATTGATAGGGCTACGGCCATACCCAGCACATTGGCCCCAATATAAAACGGGTTGAGCTTCACTGCCCTGACAGAGGTTTTGATGTAATGCTGCGGCAGCTGGGTAAGGCCCCTGGGTAACCTGAAAAACCGCATCACTGAGGGCCTGAGCATTTTCATTACCTCTTTGCGGTAAATGGCCCTGGCTTTGACGGTGCCGTACCTGGCCTGGTTAAACACAAAGGCTTCTTCTAAATCGCCTTGCAGCTCTTCAAACAGGTGGCCCTTACAGAACCACTCAAACAACCGGTAAAAGGTTGCAGGTATGTTTTTATGTGGCATGGCTAGGGCTTTAAGAGGTTTGCAGGGCTAGTTTGGGTACCTGGCTCCACAGCTCGTCACGCAGGGCCTTGGTTTGTTGCAGGGCCGTTTTGCCACTGTTGGTTAACGTATAATAGCGCTTGCGCCGCCCGCCACGCTCGGCAGTGGCCCCACCAAAGGTTGACTGGATGTAGCCCTTCTCTTCTAACCGCGTCAGGGCCGTGTGCAGCGCCCCCCGGCTCAGGTCACGTTGCAGCCGCTCGCTAATTTCCTGCTGTATCTTTAGCCCGTAGGCTTCAGCATCCAGAATCAAAATTGTGAGCAGCACCACCTCCTGAAACTCGCCTATGTTTGTGCCTTTCATTTGAGTTTTTGTTTAGTCCTTCTATTTGTTTCTACTTTGAAGACCAAACGTAACCAAAATATATTTGTTTCACAAATGAAGACCTTATAACGCAGCAACCTGAACAGGTGTATTGACCATATACCTGTACTGTGCGATGGCCAATAGCTTGGTAACTTGCATTGACTTGGCCTGGCTAACCTGCCCACCGGCCTGTGGCGTAAAGCTTTTGGGTTATGAAGGCCCCAACGGCCAGCTCTGCCCAACTTAGGGGCAGGGCAACCCATAAAATAGCCCAATCAGCAAGGCCCATATTTGAGGCGGCTACCCAAAAAATCACAAACACGGCAGCCCACACAAAAGTAGCGGCCACCAGGCTTTGCTTCAGGCTGGGGCCAAAGGCTTTGGCAAACAGCCACACCGCCAACACCAATATGGCCGTCAACAGGGTATCCCACAGGCCCCAAATCATAAAAATGGTGGGGGTCATCACGGCCAAGGGCTTATTGGCCCCTTGCCAAAAAGTTTGCATTTGCGGCATCACAAACACAAAATACCTGAACACCTCAGAGGCGTTAATCCAAATACTGGTAATCAATACAACTACCACAAACTGCTTTAAGCTAAACCGGTTACTCTGCATAATTCAATAAACTTTTAATGCTGTGCGCAATACTTTCCGGAGCTTTCAAATCAGGGTTGGTGCGGTACAGGGCCGTTACGCGCTCAAGGTGGGTAATGGCATCAAGCAAGTCAAGGCTGCGCTGCTTCAGGTGGGCAAACTTTAGCTGGCCAGCATCAATGAGCTGCTGCTTAGCCAAAAAGTCTATCTTTTTATGGCACCGGCAGGGGTTGCTGGCAGTTACCAGGCCGCATTTGGCCTCCATAAAATGGCGCACCTTATTGCGGGCCCGGGCCAGCTGCTGCCTGAATGCCGCTGGCGTTACCTGCAACACCTCGGCCCCTTCTTTACTGCTTAGCTCCAGCAAATCGCCCAAAATATAGGCCATTCGGTGGGTGGGGTCAAGGCACAGCAGCAGCCCCTGCGTGCAGCTTACCTTCACCTCTTCTTCAAGCAGGCGCAGCTCACCGGCATTGGCAGTCGTCAGCACCTGGTCAGACTGGCCGCTGTCAATAAACTGGGCATAAGCGTCAAAATCCATCGCAAACTCTTTGGCCAGCTTGCCCCTGGCGGTAATCAGGTAATTGGTAGCCACCCGGTACACCCAGGTGGTAAACTGGCTCTGGCCCTTAAACGTGCACAGGTGGGTCATAATGCGCACCAATATCTCTTGCGTGGCATCCTGCGCATCTGCCGGGAACAACAACATCTTTAGCGAAAGGTTATACACATAATCGCTCACCCCTACCAGCACCGCTTCAAGTGCCTGCCTGTTGCCGGCAATGGCCTGCTGCACCTGCTGTTCTAATTCTTGGCTCATACTAATTGGACTGTTTCACACTGGGCATTGTGACAAGGTGGGGCATAAAAAATAAAACAACAACCAAATATAGCTTAGTTACAGGTATGGTTGGGCGTTGCATGCCATAGCCTGATAGCCCTTTCCCGAATAGCGGAACAGGTTAACAGGCTCAGGGTGGGCGGGCAGTGGTAAGTGGCCATTGATTTTATGACCATTGTAGTTGGTATTATTACAAGTTGTTGATAGGTTGCAACAGACTATCAACTACAACTTACCTACATGTCAGCCAGCCCATCATCACCCATTAGTTATGACAAGCTGTGGAAGAGCATAATTGAAGACCTGATTGCACCCTTTATGTTGTACTTCTTTGAAGCCCATGAAGATGAGTTTGATTTGAGCCAGCCCGTGGTATTTTTAGATGCAGAACTGGCCAAGCTGCAACCCGACGGGCCTATGAAAAACCGCCTGGCAGATAAGCTGGTGCGGCTGGTAACCAAAAGTGGACAAGAAGTTTGGGTGTACATCCATATAGAAGTGCAGGGCTACCCTGATGAGGACTTTGACAACCGAATGTTTACCATGAAGTGCCGCCTGCGCGAGAAGTATGGTGATAATATAGCAGCCATTGCGCTATTAACCGACCAGAGTAACAGCTTTAGGCCAGGCCATTTTGAAAAAAATGTACTGGGCACCAAAACGACTTACGAATACCAGACGTTTAAATTAAAAGATTAT
>CAZXTW010000652.1:0-4148 GCA_964643525.1 uncultured Roseivirgaceae bacterium | reverse complement strand
AAGCCACAAAAACAAACCCAGAAAGGTGATTCTTTTGTACAGGTGAACCATGCGTTGTATTGTTTGAATCTTTTTAGTGCTGTATTAAGATGGAGTAGTGTACCGGCCCTTTGGTGGTGAGGAGCTGCAATACGTACAGCCCCTGTGGCAGCAGGGAGGTATCTATGCGGTTGTTGGTTAGGGGGGCACTGGCCATGCGGCGGCCTTCCCTATTATATAAGGTGTATTGTTCAATGCTAAAGGCAGCGTTTACCAGCTCTACCACCAGCGTATTGTTGGCCGGCATGGGGTACAGGCTAATGTTGCTGCGCAAGGCATTGCCCACAGCGGTAGGTACCTCAATGGGCTGCTTAATGGTGAGGGTAAACGATGGGTTGGTACCGGTTAGCAGGGTATCAGCCACATCTTCAAGGGTAAAGTCAATTTGGCGGGTAATGCCCCCCTCTGCTACTGGTGGCTCGTTAATGCGTAGCTCTACCACAAATGAAAGTGATTTTACGCCGGGGTCAAGCAGCAGGGGTATCCGGCTGTTGTTTACAACCGCGGCAGGGTCAGTCACAAAATCAGTGCCGTAGGCAATGTTGGCGCTGGTGCCTGGTATGAGTACGGATACGACGCGACTTTCCTGAAAGGCCTTGTCAAGGCTCAGGTTTACGGTGTAGCGGTCAAGGTCAGAAAATATTTCGGCTGCCTCAATATCAAAGGTAATGGTGCTGGGCTCAAAGGGCTCAGTAAATTCAGTGCCTACCACGTTCAGCACAATATCATCTACCCCGGCGCTGCTGTGGGTAATGGTACCGGTTAGCTCCTGCCCTATTGCATCTGACGGCCTGAAGCGCACAAATATTACCTGTTGGGCCAGCATGCCTTCAGCCGGGGTAAAGGTAAGGCTGCTGGTATACTCACCCTCAATATCTTCAGTAGCAATTTCAAAGCTTTCTGAAGCAGTTATGGTTACATCGCCTGTTAAGTTCAGCCCGTCAATGGCATAGCTTTGTGCGGTAGATGCATCACCAAATGAAACTGTACCAAAGTTTTGCAGCCCAGCGGCTACATTCAGTACGGGCTTGAGCACAATAATGTCACTTGCCTGATAGGGCAGCAACTGGTAGCCACTGGTGCGCGGGTTGCTGGTATCAAACTGGCCACCAATGCCCGTAATGCTAATCAGGCTGGTGTCAGTGCCAAATACTTCATTATAAGTGAGGGCGGCCAGCTCGGTATCGCTGTCAATGCGCATGGTGTAGGTTACGCCCTCCACCACTATATCTACATTAAAGCTTGAGGTATTGCCAGCCCCACCAATCCATTGGGCACTGTTAGGTATACTTACCTGGTTTACCCGCACCAGTTCAGACTCAGTGCTTTCATCAAGCACGGTTACGGCGGTGGCCAGCGGCCTTGAGTTGCCGCTGTTAATGAGGGTAACCAGTTGTGGTTCAATTTGCATCAGGCCGTTAAAGGCATCTACCAGGCCTACCATGGTTACTGAGTCGCCCTCGGCAAAGCCGCCCAGGCTCAATTCATCATTGCCCTGAAATATATTAATGGCGGCAGTACCATCAGTAAAAGCAAACTGAAAGGTATTGGCGCCAGGGTTGGTGTTTACACCATATAATAAGCCGGTTACCTGTACCAGGCCGTTGGTGGTTGGGTTGCCGTCAGCATCAACTGCCTGCCGCAGGGCGGTTACCGTAGTTTCGGTTACGCTGGCCTGGCGGCCGGTTACAGGCACATTCACCGCATTGGCTCCACTGGTGGTATGCGTAATTTCTGCCTGGTAGGTGCTGTCTTCCGTTAAGGTCGGGGCAAAGCGCACACTAATGGTTTGCTGGTTGGCTGTGTCGCTCCCTATTAATAAGGTGTTGGTATAGCCGCTGCCGTTGGCCGATACTTCAAAGGGGGCCGGGGCGGTAATGGTTACGTCACCAGTCAGGTCAGCTGTGGTGAGGGTATAGGTTACAGCCTCACTGTTGGCGGGGGCAGTTACCAGGCCAAAGTCATACCCTTCAACCGGGGCTGATGCCAGCAGTATTGGGTCAACCCCGGGGTCGCCAGGGTTAAAGGTGACACTTATATTATCCAGCGCAAACTCATCACGGGCACCGCTGCCGCTTATGCCGTCGCCATCCCACTGAAAATAGTAAAAGTCACCATCGGCCAGGGGGCTGCTGCTCAGGTCAATGGTAATGCTGCGGGGGAACAGCTCCCAGTCAGTAGCCGAGGCTGCTTCTGGCGAAGAATAGTCTAACGAAGGCTCTGGGGTATAGTTGACATTATCTGCCGAGTGCGAAAAGTTAAAGAAGTTGCTGCGGTCGCCATCATTAATTACATATAAGTCATAGCTAAAGTCAATGGCGGTAATGGCCCTGCCTGAACGGTTAAGTACGCGCAGGGTAATGGTGCCGGGGGTCCAGTCGCCAGAGGTGGGCTGTATGCCCAGGGCCCAATCGTCAGTGCCGCTGCCTACGTTAAAGGCGTAAATACCGCCAGACATCACATCGTCTGCCGCGCCAAAGGCTCCTTTAGCAAAATCGTTGCCGCTTTGGTCGGTGCCAAAGTCCATTGAGCCGTCTTGCAGGCCGTTTACAATAATGGCGTCAGAATCTATTTGACCGGCAGCAGGGCTTTGGCCAAAGCCTGTGCCGTTATAAGTACCGTTGTTGACGTTGGTAAGTGTATTGTCAAAGTCAATGGTATAGGTAGAGTCTGTCTCCTTAATTAATAAAGGGCTGTTGGGCGGATCAACCTGGGTGGGGTCACCTTCTACACCCTCAACTGCAATGGTGCTGCTTTGGCCACTACTGCTGTTGGTAATGGTGCCTGTAATGGCGCCGCCAGCCGCATTAGCAGGCTTAAAGCGCGCAAAAACGGTGGTAGAGGCAATGGTGCCGTTGGTTTGTGTGAGTGTAACTGTGCTGCCGTAGCTGGCATCCTGATCGGTCAGGGCTACTTCAAAGCTGGCAGAGGCAGTTATGGTGAGGTTTTCAGTAAGGGCCGCTGCCGATACGGTATAAGACTGCGCAGCAGAGGCATTGCCAAAGGTTACTACCCCAAAGTTGGCAATGCTTTCGTTTACGCTTATGGTTGGGCCTTGCGAAAAGCCAAAGGCACGGCCCACCGCATCGGGGTGGTCAATGTAAGGGTTGCGGTTGCCCTGTGCATTTTCAACCCGGTCGTTTCTGGTTTGCTCCAATGCACTTACCGGGTCATCTGTATGCCATTGAAACAGCAGGGCGGGGTCGGCCACATCATCAATGGTAGTGGTCACTGCGTTGTTGTTGGCATACATGGTATAAAAGTAAAATACCGCGCGGGCCACATCACCCTTATGGTCGTCTCTGGGTTCAAAGGCAGAGGGGGTTACACGGCTCCACAGTTCAAGGTCAGACGATGGGGTACTGCCTTGCACGGCCAGCTGGTTGCTGCCCGTAACCGAGTACCAGTTGTCAACCTGGCTGGCCGGAATTTCTTCAAAAGGCCGGTTGCCCCTGGCCGAGTTGACTGAGCCATGCGTGGGGTACAGGTGCAGTATGTCAGAGCGCATAGGCTCAGCCCCGCTGCTGAAGAAGCTTTGGGGCACGGTATGCTCAGCATTAATGGGGTCTAAGAAGGTGGTGTTGGCTGGTGCCTGGCTAAAGCCAGAGTACACACAGTACACGCGGTTGTCACTGCGCACATCAATGGTACTGTACATAGCGCGGCGGGCCCCGTTATAGCCCAGGCTGCTATGGCGGCCATCGTACCAGTTTTCTTTTAACCAGGTGCGTAATTCTTGACCAGAAAGGTTGGTGGGAGGTGCCGATTGGGCATGGGCCCAATTGCAAGAGAGAAGTAAAAGAACGGTAAATAGCGTAGTAACTCTCCGTAAAGATCTCTGCATAAGGATTCCTGTTGCTTCGTTTAAAACTTTTTGGAGTAAGGCGAAACAAAGGTAGCTGTACCCTAATAATTCACAGAGCGGGCAGCGGTTATTAAAAGGTTAAGAATAGGTTACATGAAAACATAAACTTAACAAAAAGGTAACATTAGAACTGGGCTTTGGTTAAGGCATTTTAACTGTTGTGCACCGGCATTTACCCGTATGGTGCCCTGTGCAGATGTTTCTGTTTGGTTTTGCCTACTGTGGCTGCAACAGGGGCTGCAAT